>JBALXG010000202.1:0-5755 GCA_036961055.1 Leeuwenhoekiella sp.
CATGTTACTAACCAGTATATTTTAGATTATCAAATTATAGCACGCGTCAATCAAATCACTACCACTATTGATGAAGCAGATTTTGATACTGATGCAAAAAGAAATCTAAAAGGGCAGGCATTATTTCTTAGGGGATATGCCTATTTTGAACTTGTTCGCTATTTTGGAAGTGTACCACTGCATTTAGAGCCAGTGACCAATCGTCAGGAAGCAGCTCTTCCTTTATCTCCTGCAGAAGATATTTATAATCAAATTATTAAAGATGTTAAGGAAGCAACTCAATTACTACCTCTAAAATCTCAGCAAGAGCCTGGCAGAATAACTTCTGGCGCAGCAAAGACTCTATTAGCTAATGTTTATATCGTTCAGAAAAAATGGGCTGAGGCAGAAGCATTATTAAAAGAGGTAGTTAATAGTAACGAGTACATGCTTATGCCGAATTACGCTGATGCTTTTTCTAATAATGACAGTAATAAAAATAATATAGAATCAGTATTTGAAGTTCAATTTAAGGAAGGAGCAGAAGGGTTAAATGGAAATTTTTTATATCAATTCTTGCCTCTTCCTATAAAGGCAGAAGAGTTGGTTACCATAACAGGAACGTCTAATCCTCAACCTCGTAGTGGAGAGGGGAATAATATTCCCACGCCAGATATTATTGCCGCCTATGAAGAAGGAGATTTACGTAAAAATGCGTCTATTGATTCAATTCAAATAAGTCAGAGTGGTTGGAAAGACGGAGTTTATCCATTTATTAAAAAGTATGCAAAGACCCATTCTTTAGATGGTAATCATGGTATGGACTGGCCTGTATATAGATATTCTGAAGTTTTGCTGTTTTTAGCAGAAGCTTTAAATGAACAGGGCAAATCTGGAGAAGCACTTCCCTATTTAAATCAGGTGCGTTCTCGTGCAGGATTAGGAGAACCTATTGGTAATTTAAAGGATGCTATTTATAGGGAACGAAGAGTAGAACTTGCCTTTGAAAATAAACGTTGGTTTGATCTTGTAAGAACTGGTCGCGCTGAAGATGTAATAACGGCTTATGGTAATAGAATAAAAGCTAATCCTCTGGATTATTATTACCAGGCAGGTGCTGAACCTCGGGGAAATGCATTTTCTAATATATCTTTATTATATGCACTTCCTGCAGCAGAGGCAGATTTAAGTCCAAATTTTTAAGAAAACATATATAATTATTAGAATATTATGACCCTAATGAAAAGCTCTATAATGAAGTCTCTCTTTATTACTTTAATGCTTGTTTTTATGATTAGTTCATGCAAACAATCTAAAGAAACTGCATCTTCTGAAAGCCAGAATAAAAATCCGAAAATTGAAAAACTGAAACTGTCTCCAGGCTTCAAGGCAGAACACCTTTATAGTCCTGGGGATAGAGACGAAGGGTCATGGGTTGCCATGACTTTTGATAATAAAGATCGTTTAATTACAGCAGATCAATATGGGGCTTTGTATCGTTTACAATTAGCTCCCATAGGTTCTAAAGAACTTACTCCTAAAATAGAAAGACTTAAAATCCATACAGGAGAACAGGTAGCAGATTCTGTGATTCAAATGGGCTATGCTCAGGGATTACTATATGCTTTTAACAGCTTATATGTAATGGTAAACCATACTAGTGATAATGAATTTGAAGGGGGAACAGGATTATATCGTTTGCAGGATACAGATAATGACGATCAATATGATAAGATAACCCTATTGAAAGCGCTAAGTGGTGAACCTGGAGAACACGGCCCTCATAGTATTGTGTTAAGTCCAGATGGAAAATCACTTTATGTTATTGCCGGGAATCACACAGATCTTCCGGAAATGGATTCTTATCGTTTACCTAAAGTATGGAAAGATGACAATCTCTTTCCACAAATTAAAGATCCCAGAGGCCACGCTAATAATAGAGGAGCTCCCGGAGGATGGATTGCTAATATAGATCCCGAAGGCAAAAAATGGGAATTAATTAGTGCGGGATTCCGAAATCCTTTTGATTTAGCATTTAATGATTTGGGTGATATGTTTACTTATGACTCAGATATGGAATGGGATTTAGGAATGCCATGGTATAGACCAACAAGAATATGTCATGTAACTAGTGGTAGTGAATTTGGGTGGCGCACAGGAAACGGAAAATGGTCACCTGCTTATCCAGATAATTTACCACCAATTTTGAATATAGGGCAGGGTTCACCAACTAATGTTATCTATGGAAGCAAAGCTAAATTTCCTGAGAAATATAGACATAGTCTATTTACTTTTGACTGGAGTTTTGGTATTATTTATAGTATTGAATTGAAGCCTGAAGGGTCTTCATATGTGGGTGAGAAAGAGGAATTTCTTTCTGGAATTCCTCTACCTCTTACAGATGGGGTAATTGGCCCAGATGGTGCTTTATATTTTATGACTGGTGGACGAAGGTTGGAATCAGACCTATACAGGGTTTTTTATGAAAAAGGAGACGAGATAGATGCTTCTATAGCTTCAGAAAAGGCGCCTGAAGAAACCAAAGAACATAAAATCAGAAAGCAATTAGAAACTTACCATACAGCCCCCAAAGAAGGAGCTGTGGCTTTTGCGTGGCCTTATTTGAATAATTCAGACAGATTCATTCAATATGCTGCTCGTATAGCTATAGAACACCAGCCTGTTGAAGAATGGCAAGAAAAGGTTTTTCAGGAGAAAGATCCTGTTTCTTTGGTACAAGGTATTATTGCTTTAGCAAGACATACAGATGAATCGCAACGCGATCATATGCTAAATACTTTAATGGAACTAAATTATAACAACCTTAGTGCTATAGAACAAGTAAATTTGGTACGTGCCTTTGAGCTTACTTTATCGCGTTTCGGGCTACCTGCCAATACAGAGAAAAATAAGGTTATTGATTATTTAACAAATCATTATCCGGCACAAACAGATGTGTTAAATCAGCTATTGAGTAAAACTCTGGCCTACCTCAATGACCCAACAGTGGTCAAAAAGACTTTAGATTTATTGGATTCTCAAATAGGAGAAAATGCCGATGTAATGGCAAATACGGCAACTAATTCTTCAGATTTGATTCTTAGAAATCCACAATATGGGATGGATATTGCACAAACTCTAAAGAATATGCCGCCTGCGCAACATACGTATTATGGCATAGTACTGAGTAATGTTACAGAAGGTTGGACACCTCAACTAAGAGAGAAATATTTTAAATGGTTCTACAAGGCTTTTTCTTTTAAAGCAGGAAGAAGTTATATTGGTTACATTGATAAGGCAAGAGAAATGGCACTCTCTCATGTTTCAAAAAATAAATTTGAATATTACAACCAAATGTCTGGTGATTCTTTATTGACCAGCTCAGGAAATGATTTGGCCGTTGGCGCTCAGCCTAAAGGGCCAGGTAAAAATTGGCAAGAGGAAGATATTGAACCATTATTAAACGGAGGGTTAGGAAAGCGCAACTTTGAACAAGGTAAAAATATGTTCGCAGCTACAACCTGTATAAACTGCCACACCATTAAAGGAGAAGGAGAAAATATTGGTCCAGATCTTACGCAATTAGGAACACGGTTTACACCAGAAGACATATTAAAGGCTATTATAAACCCTAGCGATGTTATTTCAGATCAGTACAATTCTACAACATTTGTGTTAAAAGATGGAAAAGCTGTTGTAGGTCGTTTAGTGAATGAAAATGCACAAAATTATACTATTTCACAAAATCCTTATGCACCAGATTTAACTCGTGATATTCCCAAAGATCAGGTAACAAATATGAAGCTTTCCACAGTGTCATTGATGCCTCCAGGAACAATTAACGGTTTGAATGCAGAAGAGCTTAAGGATTTATTGGCATATTTAGTATCAGGAGGAAGTCCCGATAATCCAGTTTATTCATCTGATATTAAATAGTTTGAATATCATGCTTTTTAAGGTTAAAGAATTGGTGGATATAAAAAGTGAGAGGATAGGATTAATCTTTCTTTTATTAAGTATTTCAGGTCTTCTGCCATCTATGCATGTTATGGCTCAGGAATTGGAACATCCTTTACAATTTTTAAAAACAAAAATTGCTTCAGAGAGTTATGAAACAGTTGGAGTGTTTGATGTAAATGCTGATAACATACCAGATTTAATTTCGGGAGGATTTTGGTACGAAGGCCCACAGTATTCTAAAAGCCATGCTATTGGTGCAGCTAAAAGATATGGGGGGTATTGGGATGATTTTTCCACTATCCCTATTGATGTCAACGGCGATGGAAAACTTGATTTTATAACTGGTGGTTGGTTTGGAAAGCAATTGGTGTGGAAGGAAAATTCAGGAAATGATGAAGAATGGAAAGAACACCTTATTGCAAATACCGGAAATATAGAAACCACGAGAGCTTGGGATATAGACGGAGATGGGGTACTTGAGATAGTTCCCAATACCCCTAATGATTCTTTAGTAATCTACAAGCTACAATTAGACCCTCAAGGAAAAGGAACAGGAAGTTTTAAACCCTTCGTTATCAAGGGAAAGCATGGGCATGGTCTGGGCTTTGGAGATGTTAATGGAGATGGAAGGGGAGATTTGATCGTTTATAATGGATGGCTGGAAGCTCCTGAGCATCCATATACAGAATCATGGATATTTCATCAGGAATTTGATTTCGGAACCGCCAGTATACCCATTATTGTGGCTGATGTGAATGCAGATGGACTAGAAGATCTCATCGTAGGGCAGGCACATGGGTATGGCTTGGATTGGTATGAACAAAAGAAGGATGTAAAATCAAAAAAAAGCCATTGGATAAAGCATCCTATAGATCCATTTAGTTCTCAGTATCATTCTATGGAATGGGAAGATCTTGATGATGATGGAGTAAATGAACTTATAACGGGAAAACGATACCATGCCCATGATGGTCATGATCCAGGCGGAAACGACCTCATGGGTTTGTATTATTATAAATGGAATGGAGAAAGTTTTACTAAACAAGTAATAGACTATGGTCCATACGGTGAAGGTAAAGGAACAGGTGTTTATTTTAGTGTTGCAGATCTGGATGGAAATAAGAGAAAGGACATCATTGTAGCCGGCAAAGACGGGCTGTATGTGTATTATAACAATTTAAAAAAATAGAATTATGAATATTAGAGCTACTTGGAAACCTTTTTTTTTGCTATTAGTCTGTAGCGTGTTGAGCTTGCAAGCATGTAAAGAAAAAAAGGAAACAGCCCATAGTGATGAAGCCATGCAAATGAGTGATAAAGGAGAAGGCTTTGTTCCCATCTTTAATGGCAAAACTTTGGATAATTGGAAGGGAGATACTACCTATTGGAGTGTTGAAAATGGTAATTTGGTGGGTGAGGTTACACCTACTACCTTACTTAAAAAAAATACTTTCATTATTTGGCAAGGGGGAACTCCCGAGAATTTTGAATTAAAAGCAGAATTTCGTATTACGGAGAGCGGTAATAGCGGGATTAATTACCGGAGTGAACTTTTAGATAGCGTTCCATTTGCACTGCGTGGCTATCAGGCAGATATTGACGGTCAAAACAGATACACGGGTCAAAATTATGAGGAACGGAAACGTACAACATTAGCCTATCGAGGAGAAAAGGCGATTATCACTTCGCAAAGCAATCCCAATGAAGAAGGATTTTTAGGAGCAAATGTTAAAAATAATGCCTGGCAAAACAGGGAAGTGGTCGCTTCTTTGGGAAATTCCGACTCCCTTAAAACTAAAATTAAGGCAGAAGATTG
>JBALXG010000203.1:0-944 GCA_036961055.1 Leeuwenhoekiella sp.
CGATACGGCTTATTTACATATTGTGAATCTTACTTTAAGAAAAGGAACGATTACCAGCCAAAATGGTTCGTTTACAATTCCGGTAAGAATAAATGACACACTTTTTGTTTCAGCGATACAATTTCAGCATAAAGAGATTGTGATAACCCCTGATATTTTTTCGCGAAAGCATATTTCATTTTATCTGGAAGAAGAGATTAGCCAACTGGATGAAGTAAATATAAGCGACATTGATTTGTCTGGCAGATTAGGAGATGATCTGAGTATTCCTAAAGTTGAAAAACCTTTTAATCCTGCAGATGCCGGTCTACCGGTTTATACCGGGCCCACACTTACAGATGAAGAACGCAAACTGTATACGGCAACTCACACAGGGGGCGGAATAATACCTATAGACCCTATTGTTAATATGTTTTCAGGGCGTACTAAAATGCTCAAACAGAGAGTGAAAATCTCAAAAATGGAAAGTCGAGTACAGAAGGCTCGTAATAAAGTCTTGGATAGTGTTTACATTAATACATTTAAAATTCCGGCAAATCTCATAGATGATTTTGCTCACTTTGTATTTGAAAACAATAATGCAAATCTAGCTCTGGTCTCAAGAAATGATCCTTTGGCTTTAATGGAATTACTTTTAGTAAAAGCTCCCGAATATAGAAAACATAAGGAAATTGACTAATAATCTGCTTTTTGGAATATAATTTGCAATCGCAGGATTATATTTGTTTCACTATTCCTTTTCCCTAATTCAGTAATTATTTTATGAAAAAGATATGCATACTTTTACTAGTAGCTCTTCCATTAATTTTTTCAACCGCCTGGCATAAATATTATTTTAGTGTTACGCAGGTAGATTATGATAAAAGTTCGCAATCTCTTCAGATCATTAGCAGAATATTTTATGATGATCTTCAGGCAGCGCTTCAGCAACGTTATGATAAGAG
>JBALXG010000203.1:954-5722 GCA_036961055.1 Leeuwenhoekiella sp.
GTATAGAGGTAGATCAGACTTACGATCAACAAAAACTTGATAAATACATTAAACGCTACATCTCACAGAAATTTAAAGTTACAGTAAATGGAACGGAGAGACAGGTTAATTATCTGGGTCATGAAGATGAAAATGATTATGTAGTATGCTATATTGAGGTTAAAGACATAGCTGATATTCAGTCAATCTCGGTCGAAAATACGCTCTTAATGGACGTTTTTCCTGATCAAAAAAATGTAGTTCACCTAAAGGTGGGTGACACTAAAAAAAGCTACCTTTTAATATCAGGAAATGATAAAGCGGTGTTAAACTTTTCTAAATAATTCTTATAATTTACGCGTTTACATACTTTAGCGCTTTAACAAAAGATTAATAATAATATAATATGAAAAAATTGAAGTTTTTACTCCTAACTTTTGTTTTTCTTTTTGCTGCGGTAAGCTTTGCACAAGAAGAAAGTCAAAAGGAAGAAGTCACCCCTCCACATTCAAATACAAATAAATTCCGTCAATTATATCAGGAATTTGCTACACCTAATACATACCGCACAGCTTCTGGTGCTCCTGGTGCAGATTATTATCAGAATAAAGCCAACTATAAAATAAATATAGAACTTGACGATGTTAATCAAAAAATAGCAGGATCAGAGACTATAACATATGTGAATAATTCTCCTGATGACCTTGAATATCTTTGGGTGCAGTTAGATCAAAATATACGTACAAAAAATACACCTGCCAGAGATAAAGAAGGTGGTGATATGTCTCCCGTTGATCGCCCTGAAAGTTTTGTTAAACAATATATGACAGAGCCTTTTGATGGTGGTTTTAATATACATGAAGTTAAAGCAGATGGCAAAAACCTTAAATACACCATTAATTATACAATGATGCGTGTAGAAATGCCTAAGCCTTTAAAAGCTGGTGAGGAGTTTGAATTCTCTGTAAAATGGGATTATAATATTGTAGATCATACTATTGATCGTGCACGGTCAGGGTTTGAAAGTTTTCCTGACGGAAACAAAAATTATGTCATCGCACAGTTTTTCCCAAGAATGTGTGTTTATGATGACGTTGAGGGATGGCAGAATTATCAGTTCTGGGGTAGTGGAGAGTTTGCGCTTCCCTTTGGCAATTATGATGTTGAGATTACTGTTCCTGCAGATCATCTTTTAAACGGTACGGGTGAAATTGTAAACCGAAAAGATGTTTATTCTAAAGAAATGATGCGTCGTTGGGAACAGGCTAAAAAGTCTTATGACAAGCCTGTATTGATAGTTACTCAGGCTGAAGCTGAAGCAAATGAAAAAGGTTTTAGCAAAGACAAAAAAACATGGAAATTACACGCAGAAAACGTTCGTGATTTTGCTTTTACAACATCTCGTAAATATATTATGGATGCTCAGGCTGTAAAATTTCCTACACATGATGTAATGGCAATTTCTATTTATCCTAAAGAGGGTAACCCGTTGTGGGAAGAATACTCCACAAAAGCGGTTGTGCAGACCTTAAAATCATACTCGCGTATGACTTTTGATTATCCTTATCCTAAAGCGATTTCTGTACATGCAAAACAACAAGGGATGGAATACCCAATGATTTGCTGGAATTACGGTCGCCCTAATGAAGATGGTACCTATAGCGACAGAGTAAAATTTGGTATGATAAGCGTGATTATTCATGAAGTAGGGCATAACTTTTTCCCAATGATCGTTAACAGTGATGAGCGCCAGTGGGGCTGGATGGATGAAGGTATCAATACTTTTGTACAATATGTTGCAGAGCAGGATTTTGGTGAGAATTATCCCGAAGCTATTGCTCCTAATACAAAATATCCTTCAAGAAGAGGTGAGCCTTCTAAGATTGTAGATTACATGAAAGGTAATCAGGATTATATTTCACCTATCATGTCTAATCCAGAAAATGTATTTCAACTGGGTAATAATGCATACGGCAAGCCGGCTACCGCTCTTAATATTTTAAGAGAGACTGTAATGGGTCGTGATCTTTTTGATTATTCTTTTAGAACCTATGCACAACGATGGATGTTTAAACATCCTACACCAGAAGATTTCTTCCGTACTATGGAAGATGCCTCTGCTGTTGATCTTGACTGGTACTGGAGAGGATGGTTTTATACTACAGAAAATGTAGATATGGGAGTTAAAGAAGTAAAATCCTATTATGTGACAAATCAACCTACAGAAGCAGGGAAAGAGCTTTTAACTCGTTATGGTGCAAGCGCTGCAGCAGTTGATGGAGTTTACGTTGTTGAAGAAGGTGGCGAAGGTTATAATCCTGAGATGAAAAACAAGACCGCTTTAGAAAATGCGCCTAATCTACAGGAATTTTTAATGGATAATTTTACTCCTGAAGAACGTGCTAAACTAAAAGCACCTAAACATTTTTATGCAGTTACTTTTGAGAAGCCGGGTGGAATCCCAATGCCGCTAATAGTAGAATATACCTACTCTGACGGGACTTCTGAAAAAGTTACATATCCTGTTCAGATATGGAGAAAAAATGATAAAGAAGTAAGCAAGGTTATTGCTACAGATAAAGAAATTACAAATTTAACGGTTGATCCTGATCTTGAAACAGCAGACGTTGATTTAAGCAACAATAGCTGGCCAAGAAAAGAAGAAACAAACAAATTTGATGAGTTTAAGAAAAACGTTATGGATTAACGTTAATTCGATTATAAAAAGCCGGTACTTTATTGCCGGCTTTTCTTTTTTCCCTATATCTTTGTATCATTATGATTACACCACTTTTTATTAGCGGAGGCGAGATAGCCTTTGTCGTATTTATCGTCATTATGGTATTTGGGGCAGATAAAGTTCCAGATATTGCCAGAGAATTAGGTAAGGGTATGCGTACCATACGCAATGCTACAAACGAGATAAAGTCTGAGATTACAAAAAGCGCAGAAGATCGCGGTATAAATACAGACATTGTTAAGGATGTAAAAAAAGAAATTGATAGGGCAAAAGAAGGTATAGATGATATTACCGGCCCCGTCAAACGTAGGTTTTAATGTGGAAGCAGCTTGCAGAGTGGGATAGCGATCTTTTTGTTTATCTGAATAATCTGGGAATAGATGATTATGATTCTTTCTGGATTTGGATAACACAAATAACACACTGGATACCGCTTTACATTTTATTCGTGCTACTTTTTTTTAGTGCTTTTCACTGGCACAGAGCATTAATGGTTGCATTTTTTACACTTCTTACTGCTGCCGCTACTCTTTTTCTTACAGGCATCGTAAAGACACATGTTGGTCGTTTACGACCTAATAATCAACCTCTTCTTGATAAACTCATAAGAGTTCTTCAGGAACCTCACAATTTTTCTTTTTTTTCAGGTCACGCGGCGACATCCTTTGCTGTAACAACTTTTGTAGTATTATGCCTTAGGCGTACTTATAAGTGGATTTATATCTTTTATATATGGCCCATCCTATTTGCAAGCAGCAGGATTTTTGTAGGTGTGCATTATCCGGGAGATATTCTTGTAGGTGCTGGTGTAGGTGTTTTAATGGCTTTACTTTTCTATCAGTTTTATAAAAAAGCATTAATAAAATTAGAATATAGTTGATAAGGTTACTTTCTTCTGCTTATTGTAAGTCCATCGCGTATTGGAAGCATTACTGTTTCCAGCCTGTCGTCTTCAGCTAAAAGTCTGTTGTATTCTAGTACAGCAAGTGTAGAAATATCTTTAGGATTTACTTCTTCTATTACCTTACCGCTCCACAAAACATTATCAGAAAGTATTACACCACCGGGATTAAGTCGGTCTATTATTATATCAAAATACGCCGGATAATTGGGCTTATCTGCATCTATAAATATGAGGTCAAATTTGCCTTCAAGCTGCGGAATTACCTCAGTTGCATCACCTAAATGCTGAATAATGCTTTGCGCGAAAGCTGATTTATCAAAATATTTTCTTTGAAAATCAACCAATTCCTCATTAATATCAATCGTGTGCAGTTTCCCATCTTTTTGCATGCCTTCGGCAAGACAAAGTGCGGAATATCCGGTATAAGTCCCTATTTCCAAAACTGTTTTGGGATTTATCAACTTTGAGAGCATACTCAACAATCTACCCTGATAATGACCGCTTAACATTCTCGGCTGAAGAATTTTTTGATAGGTTTCTCTACGAAGTTGCTGCAATAATTCAGGTTCCTTTTGGGAGTTAGCAACTACATAATCGTCTAATTTTTCAGGTAAAAAGTGCATTTTTTGTTTGATTTAGAGCGATTTTGTCCTTCCACCGTCAACAGGAAAATTGATTCCGTTTATATAGGCAGCGCGCTCACTGGCTAAAAAAGCAACAGCATCTGCAATTTCTTCTGGTTCTGCAAAGCGTTTTGCAGGAATTGAAGCTTTAATGTTTTCAGCTATTTTTTCAGCAGAAATACCCGATTTTTGAGCATTTTGAGCGATTATTTCATGTAAACGACCGGTTTCTGTAGTGCCCGGAAGGATATTATTTACCGTAATCCCGAATTCTCCCAACTCGTTTGCCATCGTCTTTGACCAACTGGCAACCGCACCACGCGTGGTGTTTGAAACTCCCAAACCATCAATAGGCTGCTTTACAGATGTGGAAATTATATTGATAATCCTGCCAAAACCAGCTTCTTTCATACCCGGCACAACTGCCTGCGTCAACAAATGATTGCAATTTAAATGTTGGGTAAACGCTTTTTGAAATTCTTCTATTGAGGCATTAAAAATAGGTCCACCAGATGGGCCACC
>JBALXG010000204.1:0-5673 GCA_036961055.1 Leeuwenhoekiella sp.
CCAGTTATACTCATTAATATTGCCTCAATTAAAAATTGCATTAAGATATCGATGCCCTGGCCGCCCACAGCCATGCGCAGACCAATCTCGCGGGTTCTTTCTTTAACTGAAACATACATGATGTTCATAATACCAATACCTCCTATTAATAATGAAATACTGGCAATTGCGACCAATAATACGGTGAGCATCTCGCTGGTAGAACTAAACATGGTTATAAGTTCTTCCATAGAAAAAACATTAAAATCATCTTCCATACCTTCAGTTATATGATGACGTTCCCTTAAAATATTGACAACCTCATCTACCGCTTGCGGAGCTCGTTCTTCATTTACCGCAGAAGCGACAATAGACTGTATGTAATCAATAGCAAGAATCCTTTTTTGAACAGCCGTGTATGGCGCCAGAACAATATCATCCTGATCCTGACCAAATGTGTTTTCTCCTTTAGAAGAAAGAACTCCTATTATCTTAAAAGGAATATTATTAAATCGTATCATTTGACCTACAGGATCAGAGCCATCGGGAAATAGATTCTCAACTATTGTCTGGCCAATAACCGCCACCTTTGCTGAAGCATTTACAGCATCTTGCGTAAACATCGTCCCACTCTTCATCTCGAGTACCTTAATAGATAAATAAGAAGGTAAAACGCCATAGATGGAAGTGGGCCAGTTATTAGCGCCATTTATTACCTGCCCGCTACCGCTTACCTGTGGAGAAATATTTGTAAGTAAAGTGGCTTGTGATTTTATGGCCTCGTAATCGCTCAATTTAAGGGATTGCATTTCTCCTGCATCCATACGCACTCCTCCTTGCATTCCTGCACCTGGACGTACGGTAATCATATTAGATCCCATACTGGATATCTGGCTTTTTATACTTTCTTTAGATCCTTCTCCTATTGCCAGCATTGCTATAACAGAACCCACGCCAATTATTATTCCCAGCATTGTCAAAAGCGTCCTTACTTTGTTGAGTATAATTGCCTGCCAGGCTGTTTTTAAAAGATTTATTATTTTCATTTTATTCTTCTTTAGGTAAAGCGGCAAGATGTCTTGTAGCTACTTGAATATTGTTATTTGCCGTATCTTTTATCAGGCTACCGTCTTTAAAAACTATTGTTCTGCCGCTAAAGGTTGCGATGTCCTCCTCGTGTGTAACAAAAACTATGGTTTTGCCTCTCTCATTAAGATCCTGAAAAAGGGACATTATCTCATAAGAAGTGCGTGTATCAAGATTTCCTGTTGCTTCGTCTGCAAGAATTACAACCGGGTCGTTAACAAGTGATCTGGCTATGGCAACACGTTGTTGCTGTCCTCCTGATAACTGAGCCGGAGTATGATGCTGGCGATCTGCTAATCCTACCATTTCCAGCGCACTAATAGCTCTTTCCCTTCTTTCCTGATTAGATACTTTATTGTTATATAATAAAGGGAGTTCTACATTGTTTATTGCAGATGTTCGAGGTAGCAGATTGTACGATTGAAAAATAAAACCAATTTTTTGGTTTCTGATTTTTGCAAGTTCATTTCGGTCAAGATCTTTTACACCTACATTATCTATCTCATAAATTCCTGATGAGGGTTGATCAAGGCATCCTAAAATATTGAGCATTGTACTTTTTCCTGAACCGCTAGATCCCATAATAGTTACAAACTCCCCTTCCTGAATATTAAATGATATACCTCTAAGCGCATGTACAGTCTCACTGCCCATTATAAATTCACGCTTAAGATCTTCTATTTTTATAATTGTTTTAGACATGTCTATTTTCTTTTTCCAGGGGGTTTTGGCATAAAAGGGCTTTCGCTCTCTGTAGCTACATTGCTTTCTGCATTGCTTACTGTTTTTAAATTGTAGACGAGTTTATCTCCTTGTTGAACGCCTGATGTGATTTGCACATTTACACCATCATTTGCCCCTGTTTTTATAATTGTTGGTTCTATATTGCCGTTTTTTGAAAGCCAGACTATTTTCTCACTTTCACCGGTAGCTGATGGTATTACGGGTGTTTTTTGAGATGCCTCTTTTTGAGCTTTGTAAGCTGTTAGTGAATTTGTGTCTGGGGTAAAGTTTACAGCTTTTGCTTCAATGGTCAATACGTCTTTGAGTTCAAGAGTATAAATGTAAACGGTGGCTGTTAAACCAGGTTTCAGTTTGAGATCAGGATTATCTGCTTGAATAACTACCGTATAAGTCACTACATTTGACTCTATTGTTGGGTCTAGTCGCACTTGGGTTACAGTGCCGTTAAACTCCTGTCCCTGATAAGCATCTACTGTAAAGGTTACGCGCTGTCCTTCTTTCACTTCGCCAATATCTGCTTCATCAACATCTGCTTCTACCTGCATTTTTTTTAGATCCTGAGCGATTGTAAAGAGCGTAGGCGTACTATAACTGGCAGCTACCGTTTGCCCTTCATCAACATCACGAGAAAGAACTACACCATCTATGGGAGAATAAATTTCAGCATAACCCAGATTTGTTTTTGCTTTCTGAAGATCAGATAGACGTTGTGTCACCGTGCTTTTAGCGTTGTTGAGATTGTAGGAAGCGTCATCATAATCTGACTGACTAATTACTTCATTATCGTAAAGTGTTTTTTGCCGGTTATAAATAGTCTCAAGATACTTTTTCTCGTTTATTGCATTGTCATAGGTAGCCTGCGCCTGAAGCAATGCAGCATTTAAATTGGTTTTATCTAATTCGGCGAGTAGTTGTCCTTTAGTGACTATACTGTTAAAATCTACGTATAGTTTTTCTACTTCACCAGACACCTGAGTTCCCACTTCTACTTGATTTGTAGGCTCTATAGTGCCCGTTGCGGTAATCATTTTAGTAACTGTGCCTTTTTTAACGGGTACTGTTTCTGCCACGATCTGGGAAGTGTCGCTTTCTCTAAAGAAAAAATAAGCAACTATTACGACTAATATCGCAACCAAAATCCAGATAGTTATTTTTTTATTTTTCATTTGATTAAATTTTAATGTCATTTCCTTGGTAAAATTGAAGTAACTGAGCATATAGAATGCTGAGGTATTTTGTTTGAATATAGTTTTGACGAGCGTTAGTATATGTGTTTTGACTCACAACAAGATCAGTGGTGCTAAGTGACCCCAACTCATATTGTTTTTGCGCAAGAGTATAAGAATCTTTTGCTGCTTCACTTGCTGCTTTTGCTGCCACAAGCTGCTCATTTGAAGCTACCGCATTTTGCCAGGCGGTCTCTATCTTTTTAAAAAGTGCTTTCTCTGAAGTTTTTAAATCTAATTGCGCTTTCTCAATATTTATTTTGGCTGTTTTAACCTGATTTTTAGCCGAATTGCGATTAAAAATGGGAACACTAAGAGATAGATTTACATTTTGATTTAAATTAAGATCAAACTGATCACCATAATTTCCGTCTTGCAGATTACTATATCCAGTACCAATGCTTCCGTTTAGCGAAAGCGTGGGTAGAAATGCTCCTTTAGCTATATCCAGATCTTTTTCATAAACAGCAATATTAATTTTACTTGAAGCGATTTCTGGCATTGTGTCAAGCGCTTTCTCATAGACCACAAGTTTGTTTTCAATAATGCTAATATCTTTATCCTGATAGCTGGTTTTCTCTATTTCAAAAGAAGTTTCAGGGTTCAACTCCAGAAGTTGTTTTAATTCCAGAATTTGCAGTTCATAATCTTTTTGAGCAGCCAGCAGATTGTATTTATTTGTTGCCGCCTGAGAAACTGCATCTGTATAATCTTTTTTTGCAATAGAACCTGCGTCATAGCGCGCTTTTGCACGATCAACTTCTTTATTTGTTGCGTCTAGATTACTCTGTGCAATCAGGATTGCTTCCTGGTTATAACGCGCCTGCAAATAATCTTGCGTTATGCTTAGAATAATATTGTTTCTGGCTTCTTTTATGTAGAAGGAATTTTGATCTACAATGAGTTTATTTTGCTTTATCTGGTTAGTGATTTGTCCTCCCTGAAATAGCGTTACAGAAGTGCTCAAATTAACACTGGTCGAGTGAATTTGTTCAGAAACGTAATCGCTGGTTATGGGATCTATACTATTACCATTTGAAAAAGACTGGGACGCATTGCCAAAGAGATCTGGCAAGCGTTGCGACCGGGATTGCTCGTAGTCTATTTTAGCCGCGTTTTGAGATAATTCTGCGTCAATTATGGTAATATTATTTTTGATTGCATAATCAATGCATTCCTGCAAAGTCCAGATTTTAGTTGAAGTTTCCTCAATTTCCTGCCCGTGGACATAAGCGAACAAAAAAAATAATAAGGGAGTTATATACTTTCTCATGTTATCATGTAATATGTTTAATTACACGACAAACTTCTTGGTAATCATAGATTTATCGTCTATATAATAGACGAACAGGGTATTTTTATAGATAGAGAAACCTATTTTCAATACCACATGGGCAAAAAATGGTCAAAAAAGGGAGGTTTTAGGCTAAAAAAGGGTGATTTTTAAACTTTTGGCATATCAACCGAAATGAATTTTTCATAACTATTTATAGCTATAAAAGCCAAAATAGCCGGAGGAAGCCAGCCCAGTCCAGATCCTCCCAGAGGAATCACATTTCTAATAGCAATCGCGCGCTCTATATTCAGACTTATAAGAAAATCTGGAATACTGAAAATTATTGTGGTAATAACAACTGTTCTAAAAACTAAAACTGAAGTTAGACTGTGACGTAGAACATTTAAAAGGATTAAAACAATAGTAATAGGATATATAAAATAAAGCACAGGAATCGCGATTTTAATTATAAAATCTACATTAAATTGACCTATTATAATGCCTAAAATACATCCTAAAGCTGCGGTAAGGACAAATACCTTGTGTGAATTTTTAAATAATCCCCTGGCAAAATCAGATGTTCCGGTAACAATCCCTACCGCTGTTGTAAAACATGCTAACCCCATAAGTATACTAAATGCTAAATGACCCCCAGAGCCCAAGGTATCGTAACTTATAAAAGATAAGAATTCAGTCCTGGAAAAGGTTTCATCAATTGTGCTGTAACACGAACCCACATATATGAGTGCTGCATAGATTAAAAATAGAGCCAAACCTGCTAATATTCCGCCGTTTTTAAGTAATTTTTTACGCTCATTGTAGTTTTCATTATTAGATAAATTGAGCGAAATAATCAGCACCGCCCCAATAACAATGGCGCCAATGGCATCAAAAGTTTGATAACCTTCAATTATACCTTCTGTGAATGAATTTTCTAAAATACTCGCTTTCGCAGGAATGTTTTCTCCAAAAATCGAAACACCTATGAGCATTATTAAAAGGAGAATAAGCAAAGGGGTTAAATATTTACCCAGTATATTTATTAATCTCGATCTGTTAAGAACAAATAGTAGTACCAAAGCAAAATAGATGATGCTGAAGGTTAGAGAGCTCATATCCAGATACGGCATAATACCTATTTCATACGTAACTGATTCGGTGCGAGGACCAGGCAGCGCAATAGAAATCAGGTAAATTATAATGCAGAAAACCAGACTAAATTTGGGATGCACTTTATTACCAAAGTCAAGCATCGTTCCCTGAAGTTTTGCGTGAGCCATGATCCCCAGTATAGGAATAAATACCGCAGAAACTGCAAATCCTAAAGTTACCCAGATCCAGCCTGACCCAGAGTTGTAGCCC
>JBALXG010000205.1:0-5665 GCA_036961055.1 Leeuwenhoekiella sp.
TCGGGAGCTTTTTCCTTTTTAGCTACTATAGCTACATTCATCAAAATAGGTTTAGCTAAAAAACCCGAATTTTTAAACCCTACTGTCTGTAATATAGGATTTGGAGCTGCTTTAAAAACCTGTTTGCTCAGGTCTACAGCTTTAACCCCTTTCTTTTCCTGAAGTACCGGTAAGGCTTTTACCAGTTGTTCATCAGACAGTCTAAGTTTTAGTATTTGATAGTTGGCTTTACCTTTTGTTTTAACAGGAGTATTATCTGCCTCTTTTATTTCAAATTCCCTCCTCTGCCAGTTTTTACTGTCATTTTTGTACCATTTCTCGGGAGAAGAATCTGAAAAAACAAACCAATCTGCTATACCTCCACTTCTCACTTTTTGAGCAGCTTCCCAGCTTTTAATAGCTTTATTTCTTTCTTTTAGAAAATTGTCTTCAATAAATTCTTTCTCGTCCTCACTACACTCTTCAGTAACATATGGCAGAGCGTTTAAAATTTGAGCATAAGTATCATCAATGCTGTTCATAGAGAAATTTATATTAATGCCATTGTCTGCTGTTACTGGAATCTTATTTACGAAATCTGAGAATTCTTCTTCAGGATCATTAAGTTCTATAAAGTCATCCTCACTAAATACTGAACCATACTGTTGCATCCTGAATTCTATAGGAGCATTGTTATCGCCTTTAAATTTGTTAAAGAAAAAATCATTAACTGGTTTATAGATAGATTCTATTGAGATCGCCATTTTTATGAAATATTACTAATTCTGTTCTTCAACCTCTTTTATTGTTGGGGCATCTATTTTAGGACACATTTGTACAAGATTGCTAACCCAACCTATAATCTGAGCGCCTTTTATACTAAGGCCCTCACCAATACTTTCTGCTTCAAATTTAGTATTAGATTTACTATGACTATAGCCGCCACTTAATTTAAAAGGCCCATAACCTACAGAAGTTCCCGATTTGAAATCTGTGTTCAAAGCGTCATAATGTTTTTTAAACTGTTTTGATTTAATAACAAGATCTTTAATCACAATCATTTTTTTGGGAATAATAGGTAACCAATTATTTGCTCCGGTTTGTGGAAATACCTGATTCATCTTTCCTGTGGAGATACTACCTTTTTTTGCATTCCCTACCAAAAACCAATTATTAAGATCAAAGAGCAATGTATCTAACCATGGTCTGTATATAGTAACTGTTCCATAACTAAGAGAGATTTCTAAATCATCTACCTGTAGGTCATCATGCTTTTCCCTTTTATCATACGATACATTAGCACCTGCACTCCAGAAACCTAGAGAGAAACCTCCTTTCGCTGCAAAACTTGTCTTTTTATCTTCAGTTGTTTTAGTTGTCTTACTGTAAGAATATTCATATTCGGTCCATCCTGTGGCACCTTCCTCACACCAATTGCTGGGAAAAAGCTCTACGTATTGACTGGTAACCGGAATTACTCCTTGCGTAGCAATACTGTATGCTTCAAACTTTTTCTTAGCAGAAGCAATCATGTGTGCAGATGCGTCTGTACCCATTGCTGCAAGGTTGTCTATCGCTTGCTCAATATATTCTTTAGAACCTAAGCTTATCCACTCATCCCAGGCTCTGTCAACTTTTCGAAGTGATCGTTTACCGGTTATACCCCATAATTGAGCTGTTTGCCTATTGCTCATGGCGATCATATAATCTTCGGCATATTCTACCAGAGCATCTTCATATTTTTCGGCAAATTCTTTATAAGCTTTATACTCTTTAGTATCAACTTCAACATCTTCCCCATCATCATCTTTTTTAGTTTTTCGTAATCTTGGAAAATACTTCTCAGTTTGTTTTTTCTGAAATTCTTCCTGAGCAGGATCAGCAGGCATAACATTTGCCCCTTTTATAATCATTTCCCAGGTTTGGCTAATTGTCGAACTGTTTTCAATAGCTTGATAAACTTCATTAAGCTGAATTTTACTATCAACTAATGTACATGTATTAGCTAATGCCTCATACCTTTTCCCTATGTCTGAAGTGTCGGGAATTGCAGGATCTTCATCTGGTAAGGTAGGTGGTTGTACTTTGTTAGGAGAAGTCATGTTAGGCTTCCATGGTTTTTTAAAATCATCTGGATTTATTGGCTCTCCTGCAGGAAGAAAAGACACTAAAAATCCATCCATTCCTTCAGGATTCTTATCACTTATACCTAGCATACTTTTTTTTAGATCTTCATAAATAACGAATACATCTTTGTCTGTTTTAGCTGTGCTTGCCATGACTTTCTTATTTTAGGTTTTTAATTCATTTGTGCTTTTAGAGTAGCGACCATAAATTCGCGAGTGTTTTTATCAAAGATGCCAGTAATGCTCAATGATAAATTAGTAGCTTGAAAATCTTTTAATGCCTGTTCTGTTTTTGAACCAAAAACCCCGTCTGAGGTGCCGCAGTTATAGCCCATTTGTTTAAGAGAATCTTGCAGGAGAACGACTTGCCCACCAGAATCTCCTTTTTTAAGGTTTTTTGAAGAAAATTGTGGCGTTTCTACAGGTCTTAACCTTCTATATCCTAAAACGGTATCTATTGATTTTGCGGTTATGGATACTTGATTTCCCTGATTGCCACCCAGACAATAGACACGTTTCCCATCAGTTGAGAAACCATTAAAAAAACCTACGTGTCCTTTCCAGGAGTCCCGACTTTCACGCCAGAAAACAACCACATCACCCGGTTCTGGACTCTCTATAGGAATACCTACATTTAACCAGGATCGCGCTGCAAGAGAATTTGAGCGCTCAAGTCCCGTGGTTTTAGCCACCCAGTTTGCAAACAAACTGCACCAGGCAGATTCATCAGATTTATAATCTTTAAATCCGCATTCTTCTGCATATCTTAATATTTGCGGATTAGATTTAGAGCCGGAGATTTCTTTTACTCCTAATTGCCCTGACGCGACTTCTACTACACTTGGCATAATTTTAAGATTTAATTATGATAAATGTATAGGAATTGATTGAATAGAAACTACAGCTTTACCCTGTAAATCAAGGGTTTATAACCCCTAAATTATATAGGTATATTACCTATATCGTTTGAGGAATATTCCTAATAAAAAGTAAACTGAGTAGTTGGCGAGCGCAGTAGTTATTTATGTGAAGTTAAGCCTCAGAGCCAATTAGATATCAGATTATATAATAAAAACCTTCCTTTTTATGGCAAAAATCGTTGTTTTTATGCCGAAAAATGATCTTTTATAACCTGCTCTGCTGCGTGAAAACCGCACATACCATGTACACCACCGCCTGGAGGTGTTGAAGATGAGCACAAATAAATTTTCGAATTAGAAGTTTTATAAGGAGATATTTTTGTCACCGGCCGCGTGAAAAGCTGAGTAATATCTTGCCTTCCACCATTAATGTCGCCGCCTATTATATTGGGATTGAAAACATGTAATTGTTCTGTGTTCATGGTGGCTCGTTTTAAAATACAATCCTTAAAACCCGGAGCGGCTCTTTCAATTTGATTCTCTACCAAATTAGTATAATCTATGGTGCTCCCGTGCGGAACGTGGCAATACGCCCATGCCGTGTGATTACCTGTAGGCGCACGCGTATCATCAAATATGCTATGCTGAGCAATAAGCACATAAGGCTTATCTGTCATTTCCCCGTTATGAATTTTCTTTTCAGAATTTTCCATTTCCTGAGCTGAAAATCCCAAATGTACGGTTCCTGATTTTCGGCATTTTTCATTTATAAAAGGAATAGGTTCTTTTAATGCCCAGTCGATTTTAAACACTCCAGCGCCATATTTGTAGGTTTTCAGGCGTTTTTTATAAAGCCAACTTAATTCTAATCCGTTTATTTTCAAAAGTTGTTTTGGTGTAAGATCAAACAGATATGCACTTGACTTGGGCAACTCATTAAAATCTGAAATTGTATGATTTAATTCTATTCTTCCGCCTAAAGATTTATAATAATCTACAAGAGCTTTAGTGAAATTACCTGCTCCGCCCTGCGGAAAAGGCCAGCCAACCTTATGGGCAAGTGTTGTAAGAACTAAACCAAAAGATGATGAAGCTAAACTCTTTAATGGCAAAGTAGAATGAGCGGCAGAACCATAAAAAAATGCTTTTGACTGGTCGTTTTTAAAATAATGGTTGGCAACCATTGAAGCTGAAGGCAATGCTTTTAAGCCGAATTTTACAAATTCTACTGGATTTTGAGGCCAGCCCAAGGGTCCCAGCAAGTCCTCGCCTATTTGATCCCAACTATCAACCAGAGGTTTAAACAAATTTAAATATGCTTCTTTATCTTGATTGAATTGATCTACTGTATGTTCTATATCCTTATAACAGGCTAAAGCGCTGCCATCTTCAAAAGGTTGAGAAAATGGTATTTCAGGAAAAATCCATTTAAGCCCGAAATCCTTTAGAGGTAATGTGCTTAAAAATGGTGAGGCAAAGCCTAGCGGCAAAATTGACGATCCTACATCATGTTTAAAACCGGGCAAAGTAAGTTCTTCAGTTTTAGTAGAACCACCGGGTGATTGTGAATGCTCAAAGATTATGGTCTTTAAACCCTGCTGTTGTAAACGAATAGCAGCTGAAAGTCCGTTAGAGCCACTTCCTATTATAACAGCATCGTATTGCTCTTCCATCAAGGTAATTTATTTAGATCAAGATTTTCAAGATACTGTTTAAAAGTTGTAGTTCCATAAGGAGACCCCAACATATCATTGGTCGTTATATGTGTAAAATAAGTAAGATTCTCTCCCAGATTTTTAGTGAATAATTTAGGAGGTTTGCTTCCCAGTTTTGCCATCCATGTAGGAACATGAATTAGTGAAGCTCCTGTCTTTTTTGCTATCATGGTTGCCATATCCTTTCTGGTATGTGTCTCTGGACCTCCCACTTCTATAATTTGTGGACCCGATTTTATATACGATATAACTAATTTTGCGAGATCGCCATGATGTATACTATTAGTAAGCGCTTTGCCATTTCCTATTACCGGTATAACCTTGCGCTTGCCCATAATCACAAGATCATTAAGACCGGTAAAAAAGCCAACGGGTCTGATGATAGTATACTCAATTCCTGAATTAATCAGATCATCTTCAAAAAGTTTATGCGTGTGCGGAATTTGGTATTGAGGCAAGGTATCTGCACCTTTTATAGAAACGTAAATAAATCGCTTAACCCCATTTTTAACGGCATCATCTAAAATTGCTTTGTTAGCTAAATAATTACCTTCGTAGTACGATTCTTTTGATCTCGTAAACATACTCACGCTCTCGCCTAAGGCCGAAATAACGGTTGTCATACCCTGTGTTATTCCTCTTATTTGCTCGGGATCTTTTACCGCATTGGCCTGCCAGATGTCATTAGAAAAATTCTCTACTTGTTTAATACTTTCCGGCATTCGCACTAAAGTACGTGGTACAATGTTTTGCTGTTTCAGCCCTTTTAATATTTCTAATCCTAATGCTCCTGAAGCACCGGAAACTAAAATGAAATTTGAGTTATCGTCCACACCAATTTTTTATTGAAAATACACAGAATTAGATCAAACGTTTATCAGATTAACAAATAATTAGGTCAGAAAAACATGAATTTTAACCGATTTTTGACCAAAAAAGGAAGGTTTTTTATTGAATTTATTTCCCTGAAGTCTCAGAACAATAT
>JBALXG010000206.1:0-5637 GCA_036961055.1 Leeuwenhoekiella sp.
TGAGAATGTATCTGTTTTATTTGCTGATTTTTGATAAGCCTTAAGAAATAGTCTTCTCCATTTACTAGATATAGGTTTATGATTTTCCAATTGAATATGAGCTTTTGATCCAAAATAATAGAATACATTACCTGGTAGAAAATTTTTATGTGCCTGTATAAAAGTTTCTGAATAGGGATTTTGAGATGGGGAGAAGATAGCGATGTTCATTTTTGGGAAAGTGCCTTTATTATCTTCTTGACGGTGTTATTCAAAACATGATTGTTTTTTGCTTTAAAAGGTCGTACGTCAAACTCATTTTTGAGATCATTTTCCACCCTTTTTATCCTATTACATTTACTTTCCAGAGCGACTGTGTTATTTAGGAATAAAGCTTGCTCCTCAGCATAATCTACCTTGCTTTGTATTACAGCGTGGAAATAATCACAGTTGTTCCATATGTTTTTGTATTCGAAATATGTTAATTCACCGTCGAGAAAACTCGCTAAATCTTTTAAGTCTTCAATCGTGATATCTTCATCAATAGGCTGTAAGCCTTCTACTCTATTCTTCCTTAACCAAGATTGATGATGAACAGATGGACAAGCGATTAACAGCCTGCCGCCATCAGCAATATTATTTTTTATAAAAGCGTGAAATGAACCCCTTTGTTCTACAGAAATATGCTCATAAACATCGATTAAAACCATAATATCAAAATTCGTTTTAGGAAGTTCCTGAGAGACATCATGAATCTGGTATTCTAAATTCTCTCTCTTAAATAGCTTCCTAGCCGTACCTATAAGCTGCGGACTTAAATCTATTCCTATTACTTTTGTATTATCTAAGTGCCTGGCAAATTCGTGACTGCTCCAACCAATACCGCAACCTACATCGAGAAGGGTCTGAGTATTCGTGGGAATTTTAGCTAATAAGTTTGTAATAGCACTCGACAACCTCTTATTACCCATGAGATAATCTTTAATGTGCTTATCATTGTAGTTATTATAAAATTGGGTTACTTCTTTATTTGACATCGGTTTTCTTTTTAACATCCCATGATGTTGTATCCTCTTTATAAACGGCCGATCCTGTTCCCCAATAATAATCCCGCTTACTGGGATTGATTATTTCAAAATGACATATATCCAAAAGAGTACTATATTTAATTTTAGTAAAATTATCAGCAAAATGAACATTTAATTTATATTTCCCCTGATAAAGTTTTGGATTTTCTATTTTGGATTTTAATATATATTTCCCCGGCTTTTGGGCAAATTCTTGTTCTTTATTTAAAATTAATTCATGAACTAATGATTTATCACTAGCATCTAAAATATGATAAGATACTGCCGGATCTTTGATGGTGTGATTAATAGTTAAGGTTATTTCTATGGTCAATTCTTCAGCAAAATAATGAATCCCATTTCCATGACTTGTTTGAACCACTACTGCATCAATAAAATTACTCCTTATATTTTGCTGGTTGGTTTTATAAAAATATAGATTACCTTCCTCCGACATCAGATATCGATCCACAGCTTCGTTCTGGTTTCCTTCAAAAACGGATGAGCCATTATGCAATACTATCCCCCGTGTACATAAATCCCTAACTGCCGACATATTATGACTTACAAAAAGCACTGTTCTGCCTTCTCCCTGAGTAATATCCTGCATCTTGCCAATAGCTTTCTTTTGAAATTCTGCATCGCCTACTGCTAGAACTTCATCTACAACTAATATTTCGGGTTCTAGATGTGCAGCTACAGCAAAAGCTAATCTCACTGTCATTCCACTAGAATAACGTTTAGTAGGTGTATCTATGTACATTTCACATCCAGAAAAATCTACGATCTCATCAAACTTTGAGTTTATTTCAGCTTTTGACATGCCCAGAATTGCACCGTTTAAATAAATATTTTCCCGCCCTGTGAGTTCCGGATGAAATCCTGTACCTACTTCCAACAAACTGGCTATTCTACCTCTGGTTTTTATAGAACCAGTGGTAGGAGATGTGACTCTTGATAAAATTTTTAATAATGTTGATTTACCAGCTCCATTTTTACCTATAATCCCAAGTACTTCGCCTGTCTTTACTTCAAAATTAATATTCTTTAACGCCCAGATATAATCTGATGAAACTTTTGAATCTCGCTTATTTACCGCTCCGATTTTTAAAAAGGGATCTTCCTTACCACGGGAAAGATACCACCATCGCTTTAGATCATGGCTCAACGCACCTGTACTTACAACACCTAAACGATATTGCTTTGAAATATTTTCTGCTTTTAAAATGATCTCACTCATGAAAAAAAGGACAAGCGTTTAGAATATTTAATCGTACATTTTTTAAAACTTCTTCCGATGGCAGTAGCTGTTCTTGTAACAATGTATTAAAAATTGCATCAACATCTACTTCTGCGGAATAATTCTCTTTATATTGATCTAGGTTTAAACTATTATATGGTTCAATTTGCACAGATTCCATATAATCCACAAATTTTATTCCATCTCCGGAAAGGTGATCTGATAACTTTATCCAGACTGCAGGAATACCATAAGCATGCGCAATTATAAGACCGTGAAGGGAAGACGAAAGAATATATTTACATTCTAATATTTTCTTTGTAGTTAATTCGACATCATTTGTATTAAGATCAATTATACAATCACTGTCGTTAATATTGATTTTATGTAAAACATCATGGTCTGTATAATGAGGAATCCATCCATATTTATATTTTTTATCTATTTCTGGATTATAAATATCAGGCATAAGTATTGCAGGATCTCCATAAATTTCAACACAATCTATTCCCAGTTCAATTAATCTTTTATATGTTCTAGGGCCTCTAACAGCATAAAATGTTGCAGGTGCAACTTCTTGCTGTTCTTCAATAATCCCACTACCCCATACGTGACTATGCTTTGTAGCCTGGCCTAAAATACTTCCTATGGCAAAAAAGTGTTTTTTATTTTTATACCATTTTAATTTCCGAGGGTGAACCCATTTAACTTGTTTACCTGATAATTTTTCTACTATATATTCACTTAACAAATCCCCGTAATTCTCCTTCTCTTTATGTTGAAGCCGTCTATTACTCCAATAAAACAAGGGGATTTGATTGTTTTTCATATAGTTATACTGTATCTATAAAAGATTTTCCTGTTTTATTAAAAAGTATGATACCCAAAAGAAATAGAACAACACTTACAATAAAACAATAAACAATGCTCATCCAGTTTATTAAACCCTCGCCTAAGGTTAGATATCTAAAACTTTCTATAATAATAGCTATAGGATTGTATTCTACAATCCAGGCATAAGCTTTTAATGAATCGTTATTTCTTACTTCAGACAAAGGATACATAACCGCTGAAATATACATTAACAATGAAATAGCAAACGAAACAAGAATCTTAAAATCCCTGTATTTGGTGGTTAGAGATGATATAATCATCCCCATTCCTAAACCTAAAATAGCCATCATTAAAATTAGAACAGGAATTAACCAAATCATTATATCTGGTCTTAAAGCTGCTCCTTTATAAATGTAATAGGCATAAAAAAGTGTAAATAATAATAGTTGAATACCTAATTTAAACAAGCTTGATATTGACTTTGAAAGTGGTACGATGACTCTGGGAAAATAAACCTTAGAAAATAGATTTGAGTTGGTAGTAAATGTATTTGAAGAATCTGTAAAACACTCTCTAAAATAATTCCATAGTGTTACGCCTGCCAGATTAAACAAAAAAGGAGGTACCGCGCCGGTAGTTATAGAAGCTATATTATTAAATATTAATGTAAATATTACTGAAGTAAATAAAGGCTCTATTAAATACCATATTGGTCCTAATATTGTTTGCTTATAAGTAGCGACAATATCTCTACGAACAAATAGAAAGAGCAAGTCCTTATAGCGCAATATGTCTCTGAGTCCTATCTCTATAAGACGCTGCTTAGAATTAATCTCATAAAGCCAATCATCACCTTCCTTCATTAATTTAATAATTATTTTCTGCCAAATTTCCTAAACGCTTTCTTAATTCTATTTTTCAAGCCAGAATCCTCCTCTTCATGATAACCTTTGGCATAATTTCCATAACCATAGCCGTACCCATATCCATAACCAAACTTACCTTTCACCCTAAAACAATTAAGAACAAAACTTATATTAGAAATTTCTCCTTTCCTGTATTTGTCATTAATCAGCTGTAACATGCCTTTATTTGTAAAATTCTGTCTCAGAATATACAAAGTTGCATCAGCATAGGTTTGTAATTCCATAGAATCTGCTACAAGACCTACGGGTGGTGTGTCAAGAATTATATAATCATATTTGCTTTTAAGTTCTTCCATAAAAGCATCCATCTGGTCGCTCATTAACAATTCTGAAGGATTAGGTGGTACTGATCCTGCAAGTATTATATCCAGATGAGGAATTGAGGTAGCCTGAACCACTTCATCAAGCGTTTTATTACCAATCAAATAATTGACAACGCCTATATCGTCTGGTAGATTAAAATCACTAAATATCTTCGGTTTTCTAAGATCTAAACCTACTAATATTGTTTTTCTTTCACTTAAAGCGAAAACAGTTGCCAGATTAATTGAGCAAAACGTTTTCCCTTCTCCACTTACCGAAGAAGTTACCATTACAGTTTTTGCGCCGTCTACATTTTTACTTCTGTAAATAAACTGAAGACTTGAACGCAAACCTCTAAATGCTTCTGCAACAGCAGATTTAGGTTTATTAAGAACCACCAAATTTGAATCTATTGCGCTCTTTCCAATGGTTCCAAGAATCGGGATGTGCGATAAACTTTTTATTTCGTCAGGATTACCTATTTTATTATCAAAAAAGACGAGAAGAAATACAAAAACGAGTGGCACTACAGATCCTGCTATACCGGCCATGATGTAGTTTGTGCTTGTATTAGGGCCAATTGCACCACCGCCGGTATCTTTAGCCGAATCAATAACCATAATATCTGATACATTGGCTGCTTTAATGATTCCGGCCTCACTACGTTTGGCCATAAATACTCCATACGTATTTTCGCTTAGGCTGTAGCGCCTTTGAATGTTTAGTAAATCTTGTTGACCTTTAGGCAACTTGCGCATTTGTTGCTCGGCTACTGCAATATCCTTTCTAACATCTGCAATGCGGCCGCGTAAAATTTCCTGAGATGAGAAAATATATTCAAGCAAAACATTTTTAATGGCATCAATCCTTCTGTCTACATCATTAAATACAGGATTGCCAGGTTTTGCTGTATACTTTAAACGGTTACGCTCTTCTGAAAGTTCAATTATAGCAGAGACGCTTTGTGTTATACTTCCTTCCCCTATTCCGGAAATTGATGGAGCGGGCAAATCAACAGAGTAATCTTCATGAGTACGTAAATACTTCTCAAGGGTTTTATAATACTGCAATTGTTGCTCTACACTTTGTTGTTGAAGATCAAGTTCTGTAATTTTTGTTATTAAACTGGTTTCATCACCAGATATGCCAACGCTCGCATTTTTATCTCTAAATTCATCTAATTCATCCTGTACGCCTTGAAGTTCTAAAGTTTTTGCGGTGAGACTGCTGTCTATAAAACTTATAGTTTTTGTTGCAAATAGATTTTTACGCTCCAGCTGATCTTCAC
>JBALXG010000207.1:0-5629 GCA_036961055.1 Leeuwenhoekiella sp.
TGAACCGTAAGTTGTTCTTCCTAATTCTATTCCGGCTTTTACGAGTTCATGATCTACAGGAATACTAGACGAATTAAGCCTCAGACTTCGAGGTTTTAGCTCATCACAAGGCGATTTTTGCTGTAATAAGTCGGTTATTTCCTGATTTGTATATCTGTCATTTACACGCACGTCTATGACCAATTTCACATCTGCAGGAACCGCGTTATGTTGTTTACCAGCATTTATTTGCGTTACGGTCATTTTCACTTTACCTAAAGCTTCAGATTCTTTTTCAAAAGTGAAATCTCTAAACCATTCTAAAACAGGTATCGTTTTGTATATCGCATTATCATTATTAGGATGCGCAGCGTGTGAAGGAGTTCCTTTTACAACAGCGTCAAAAACCACCAATCCCTTTTCGGCTACAGCCAAATTCATCAAAGTGGGTTCGCCAACAATAGCCACATCAATATTCGGAATAACTTTTAGCATACTGTTGAGCCCGTTTGCGCCACTGCTTTCTTCTTCCGCGGAAGCGACTAAAACCAGATTATACTTCAGATTTTCTTCAGCGTAAAAATTAGTGAAAGTCGCAATTAATGAAACTAAACAACCACCTGCGTCATTACTTCCCAAACCGAATAATTTTCCATCTTCAATATCTGGACTAAAAGGATCTCGAGTGTAACCATTATTAGGCTGAACGGTGTCGTGGTGACTATTTAATAAGAGCGTGGGTTTGCTTTCGTCAAAATATTTATTGGTTGCCCAAACATTATTTACCGTTCTTGTAAATGGAATTCCATATTCCTTAAACCAGTTTTCTATATGCGTTGCTGTTTTATCTTCTTCTGACGAAAAAGACTGTGTTGCTATTAAATTTTGCAGCAGCTCGATTGCTTTTTGAGTCAATTCTGTTTGGTTCATAAAACTAATTTGGTAAACGGAATGTTATTATTACTTAGCATTTCAGGTTTTCCTAATCGTACCTGATCTACACCACCTTCTAAAGCATAAAAGCAATTATGGAGTTTAGGCAGCATCCCGTCTGCTACTACTTTTTTATCGAGTAAATCTCTATAAGTATCTGTGTCTATACTTTCAATAACTGAACTTTCATCTTCTACATCAAGTAAAACACCGGCTTTTTCAAAACAATAATACAGTACAACTTCGTATTTTTCTGCACATGCACGGGCTATCTCACAAGCAATAGTATCTGCATTTGTATTGAATAACTGACCATTGCCATCGTGGGTGATCGCACAAAAAACAGGAGTAAGTTTGGCACTAAGCAATGAATCTATAATTTGATCATCTACTTTTACAACATCACCCACAAAGCCAAAATCTACTTCTTTCACCGGCCTTTTAACCGAAAGCACCGTATTGCCATCTGCTCCTGAAAGTCCGATAGCATTACAGGAATGACTTTGTAACTGGGCTACAATATTTTTATTGACTTTACCACCATAGACCATTGTGATCACATCAAGGGTTTCGGCATCTGTAATACGTCTGCCTTGAGTCATTTTCACTTCAATGCCAAGTTCGTTTGCCATTTGCGTGGCCAGTTTCCCACCGCCATGAACCAGAATTTTAGGTTCGGGCAATTTCGCGAAAGCGGTTATAAAAGCCCGCAAATCGGCATCTTTCTCTATAATATTCCCTCCTATTTTCACAATGTTCAGTACAGGTTTCATATTACATGTGAGAAGTTAACTTATGCGATTTTAAAATTTCGTGGCCTTGCTCTGTTTCCAGAATTTGCTTTAAAACTACCTGAGCTGCAAAAGTCCTGTTATTTGCCTGTTCTATAACTAAAGAATGATCGCTATCAAGAACAGCGTCTTCTACAATTACATTACGTCTTACTGGCAGACAATGCATAAATTTTGCTTCTCCCAGTTTTTCTTTGGTAATCATCCAGTTTTCGTCAGTATTTGTAACCTTACCATAATCTGAATAGCTGCTCCAGTTTTTCACGTAAACGAAATCGGCATCTTTTAACGCTTCATCCTGATCGTAAATCACCGTTGAATCTTTTACAACTTCCGGACTCAAATCACAACCTTTAGGATGTGTGATTACAAAATCAACATCCATCATTTGCATCATCCCGGTAAACGAATTAGCCACCGCTTGTGGTAAAGCTTTAGGATGCGGCGCCCAGCTCAAAACAACTTTTGGTTTCCTAGTCGTATTTTTTTCAGTAATTGTAATTGCATCTGCAAGCGCCTGTAATGGGTGCGCCGTAGCACTTTCCATATTTACAACCGGTACCGAAGCATATTTTACAAAACTGCGAATCACATATTCAGATTCATCTTTTTCTTTATCTGTCAACGTAGGGAAAGCACGAACGGCAATAATATCTGCATATTGCGAAATCACCTGAGCGGCTTCTTTTATATGTTCTGAAGTATCTGTATTCATCACCGTTCCATCTTCAAACTCGAGTTTCCAGGCATCGCTGTTGAAGTTCATTACCGTTACTTCCATACCCAGACTACGCGCTGCTTTTTCTGTACTTAAACGCGTACGTAAACTGCTATTAAAAAACAACATCACTAATCTTTTATGATGTCCCAAATTCTCAAAAGCAAACGGATTTTTCTTTAATTCACGAGCCTGCTCAATGAGCGCTGGCAAATCTTCTATATCTTTTAGTTCGGAGTATTTTTTCATTATTGATATTTTATGTGGCTTCGACAAGCTCAGCCTGACATATTTCTAATATAAGAACCTGAAACAACACTTTGACAGGCTCAATGTGACAGTTCGTATTCAGGTTGACGCTTACTTTAAAACCTTCTCCAAAGCTTCAAAAAACCGGTCAAAATGGGCTTTTTTCACAGTTAAAGGAGGTAAAATCCGCAATAGATTTTTGTTTTTAGCGCTTCCGGTAAAAATGTGGTGATCGTAAATAAGTTGCTTGCGCATGGGGCCCACTTCAAAATCAAATTCTAATCCCAACATTAATCCGCGGCCTTTTATTTTTTTGACTTGTGGAATATTCTCCGCTTTCGCGAAAAAATATTCAGACATAATTCTGGCGTGTTCCATCAGGTTTTCCTTTTCTAAAACATCCAGAACAGTAAGCGCAGCTCGGCACGCCAAATGATTGCCGCCAAAAGTTGTTCCCAGCATTCCATATTCAGGCTTGATAGAAGGATGAATTAAAATCCCGCCAACAGGAAACCCGTTGCCCATCCCTTTTGCCATCGAAATAATTTCGGGCTCAATATTATACTCCTGGAAAGCAAAAAACGCCCCTGTACGTCCAAAACCCGCCTGAACTTCGTCAGCGATAAGCATTGTTCCATACTTTTTACAAAGTGCATCTACGCCTTCGTAGAATGCTGCAGTGCTCTCGTCAAGACCGCCCACTCCCTGAATAAATTCAAGAATTACCGCGCAAACATCTTCTTTTGCTAAGTGGCTTTCTAATGCTTCCAGATCTCCCAGAGCAAGAAAAGCGACTTCCTGTTGTGCGTTAATAGGTGCAACAATCTTGGCGTTGTCTGTCGCTGCAACTGCTGCAGATGTACGACCGTGAAAACTGTTATTAAATGCCACAACCTTTTTTCTTCCGTTTACAAAAGAAGCCAGTTTTAAAGCGTTTTCATTAGCCTCTGCCCCACTGCTGCACATAAATAACTGGTAGCCGTCACATTTCGCGAAAGCGGGCAAACGCTCACCCAGTTCTTCCTGTAACGGATTCTGAACAGCATTACTGTAAAAACCTATTTTTTGTACCTGATCATATAAATTCCCAACATATTCAGGGTGTGCGTGACCTATAGAAATAACGGCGTGACCGCCATATAAATCAAGATATTCTACTCCTTTTTCGTCATAAACAAAAACATCTTTTGCCTTAACCGGAGTTACATCATAAAGTGGATAAACATCAAATAAACTCATTTTTGCTCCAGTTTTATATTGCTTATTTTGTTGTAAGAAGCGACCATTCCTTGAATTAAAGACGAGCTAAGACCTTTATGTTCCATCTCATTTAAACCTTCAATTGTGCAACCGCGTGGAGTGGTAACTTTGTCTATTTCTTCTTCAGGATGATTGCCTGAATGAATCAACAAACTTGAAGCTCCATTACAGGTATGCATAGCAAGTTCCTGCGCTTCTTTTGAGTCAAAACCCATTTGTATTGCCGCCTGAGTTGTTGCACGTATCAGGCGCATCCAAAAAGCGATACCGCTTGCGCAAACCACAGTTGCAGCCTGCATTAAATGCTCAGGAATAATTAATGAATTTCCCAACCTGTTAAAAATAGCCTCAGCAACTTTAATACGTTTCATGCCTTTTTCATTGCTGCTTAAACAGGTCATAGATTGACCTACAGCAATCGCAGTATTTGGCATCGCCCGAATAATAAACTGATCTGGACCAACAACAGCTTCAATCTGGCTGATCTGATAACCAGTGATAGTCGAAATCAAAACATGCTTGTCTGTCAATTCACCTTTTATACTTTGAAGAATACTTTCTATCTGGCTGGGTTGAACAGCAAAAATGATAATATCTGACTTTTGTACGGCTTCCACGTTATTTGCAGTGACAAATACATTTTTATATTCTGCCCATTCTTCAATGGCTGCCGGATTTCTTTTCGTAAGAAATAATGTTGTTATCGCATTATTTGTAACCAAACCTTTTGCGATTGCAAGACCCAAATTACCGGTACCAATTATGGCTATTTTCATTGTCGTTTATTTTGTTTCCTCACCCTTAAAGGATGGTTTTTCGCTAAAGCGAAAATATTTATTCTTTACCTCTCCGTTTCCGATTTGCCGAAACACCTCTCCTAAATTAGGAGAGGAGCTTTTGTTTAGAAATAGGATGCTTTAAGTTGTAAACCTTCAGTTTGTGGAAGTCCAAAAACAAGATTCATATTTTCTACTGCCTGTCCAGAAGCACCTTTTAATAAATTATCCATCACACTACTGATCAATAATTTGTTGTTGTGCTTATGCAAATGAATTAGACATTTATTTGTGTTTACTACCTGTTTTAAATGCAATTCGTCATCTGAAACATAGGTAAACGGAGCGTCTTCATAGAATTTCTTGTAAATAGCTGTTATCTCTTCGAGATCACCGTCAAAATAAGTATACGCTGTAGCGAAAATTCCTCTGGAAAAATCGCCTCTGTTGGGCAAAAAATGGATTTCCTTATCAAAATTTCCCTGCAGACTTTTTACAGACTGATTGATCTCACCCATATGCTGATGCGTAAAAGGTTTGTAATACGAAAAATTATTATCTCTCCAGGTAAAATGCGTCGTAGCGGAAAGTGAAGTTCCCGCACCGGTCGCACCGGTAACCGCGTTTACATGCACATCATCTTTTATTAAACCTGCATCTGCAAACGGAAGCAGTGCAAGCTGAATCGCTGTTGCAAAACAACCCGGATTTGCAATAGAACCTGCTTCTTTAATCTCACTTTTATTTAATTCAGTCAAGCCGTAAATAAATTCGCGCCCTTGAAATTCTGCATCTGGTTTTAAGCGAAAATCATTACTTAAGTCTATAATTATTGCGCTTTCAGGAAAATGGTGTTGTTCTAAGAAAGCTTTTGAATTCCCATGGCCTAAACATAAAAAAACAACATCTACTGCGGTATTTAC
>JBALXG010000208.1:0-5604 GCA_036961055.1 Leeuwenhoekiella sp.
TATGTAAGCATCGCAAATGCTCGCGAAAACCTGGAGAAAGAAACAGGAGATAAAAACTTTGAAACAATTTTAGCAGAAACCCGTAAACAATGGAATGATAATCTCTCAAGAATTGAAGTTGAAGGCGGCACAGATGATGATAAAACCATTTTCTACACAGCATTGTATCACACGCTGATTCATCCTAACATTTTAAACGATGTAAATGGTGAATATCCCAAAATGAAAACCAGAGAAACTTTAAAAACGGAAGATACCCGCTATACGACTTTTTCACTTTGGGATACCTATAGAAACCTGCACCAGTTGATGAGTTTGGTTTATCCAAAACAACAATCAGACATGGTAAAAAGCATGCTTCAGATTTATGATGAATCCGGCTGGTTGCCAAAATGGGAATTAAATGCCACAGAAACCACAACAATGGTGGGTGACCCCGCAGGGATTATTATTGCAGACACCTATTTAAAAGGAATCACAGATTTTGATGTTGAAAAAGCATACGAAGCGATGCTTAAGAGCGCAGATGAGCTTGAAAATAATCTGCTGCGTCCTGGTCTGGAAGATTACATAAAAAAAGGATATTTAACTACTGCAACCACAAACAGTGGTTCTGTCTCGACAACGCAGGAATATAATACGACAGACTTTGCTATTTCCCAACTAGCAAACAAACTGGGGAAGCCAGAAGATTACAAGCGTTTTTCAAAAAGAGCGCTTTCTTATCGTGATTTATACAGTTCTGAGTCTAATCTTTTACGTCCTAAAAATAAGGATGGTAGTTGGTTAACTCCTTATCAGCCTGAATTTGGCGCCAACTTTGAGCAAAATCTGGGATTTATTGAAGGCAACGCTTATCAATATACCTTTATGAATACCTATGATATTAACGGATTGAAAAAATTAATGGGCGGCTCAAAAAAGTTTGTTGTAAACCTGGAAAATATTTTTAATAAAGAGCAATTTGACATGGCTAATGAACCAGATATTGCATATCCATATCTTTTTAATTACATAAAATCACAGGAATACAAAACACAAAATAAGGTTTCAGAATTATTAAAAACTTATTTTAAAAATACTCCAGATGGGATTCCGGGAAATGATGATACAGGCACAATGTCTGCCTGGGCGGTATTTTCTATGATGGGTATTTATCCTGTTGTGCCAGCTGAGCCTGTTTATTCCATTACAACTCCGGTTTTTGACAAAATTACCATTCATTTAGATCAAGACTACTATAAATCAGAAAAGCTGATTATCAAAAAGTCGGGAAGTACGGGTAAAATCGGTCAAATATGGGTAAAAAACAGACAACTAAATGGGTTTTTTATTCAGCATGAAGATTTAATCGAAGCCGGGGAGGTTGAAATAATATTGGAATAAGAAATATTGATAATTATAATCTCAAAGGTTTTCTCTAAACTTTATTTTTTTAATAATTCAGAGAAAATTATTCCAGATCCCTTAAAAATTTATACTTAATTACGATTTCTGTATAATAATTAAAATTAACACTTTAGTCATGATCTTTTAAAGATTAAAGCGTAAATATTGAATTATGTGCTTAATATTCTCCTTAAATTATTTTTTAATTCAAAACTATTAACTCAAATAATTAGTAATTCACTACCATAATAGCTTCAAAATAGTCATTCACCTATTGAGAGATGACATCCGTCTACTTTTTAAGTTCTCCTTAACCTTTCCATAACAATTTATGTTAATTTGACTGTGATCAACTAACAGAAAAACTTATAAATTTTATGAAAAAAAAACTACTTTATTTATTGATTCCATTACTTTTTTTATGGAATCAAAACACTTGGGCTCAGGAACAAATAGTTACAGGAACTATTGTTGATTCTGAGGACGGTATGCCGGTTCCCGGAGTTAACATTTCTGAAAAAGGCACTAATAATGGAGCTATTTCTGATTTTGACGGAAATTATTCAATCCAAATTTCATCTGATGCCACACTTGTATTTACAATGATAGGTTTTACCACTCAGGAAGTATTGGTCAATGGAAAAAACGTAATTGACGTGAGCTTTGTCGCAGGTATAGAAGCCTTAAACGAAGTGGTAATTACCGCGTTAGGAATAAAGAGGGAAACAAAAAAACTTGGTTATGCTGTCTCGGAATTAGGAGGAGAAGAATTAGCCAAAACCAATACAATAAATCCGGTTTTAGCATTACAAGGTAAAGTTGCCGGGGTAAGCATTGGAGCTTCTGATGGTGGACTTTTTGGAAACTCAAAAATCCAGATTAGAGGAGTATCTTCTTTAAATTCAAGTAACAACCAGCCTATTTTTGTAATTGATGGTGTTATTTTAGACAATACCGTTTCAAATAATAGTGCAGACTGGTCTGCAAGCGCAAATGATTACGGTAATATTTTAAAGAATCTTAACCCAGATGATTATAAAACCGTGTCGGTTCTTAAAGGTGCTGCAGCTACCGCATTGTATGGATCAAGAGGTATTAATGGTGTCATTCTTATAGAAACTAAAGATGGTTCTGGAACCCGAGGAATAGGAGTATCTGTTAAGCAATCTATAGGCGTTGACAACGTTTATAAAACCCCGGCTCTACAAAATGAATATGGTCCGGGAACACTTGCAGGTTATGTTGATTATGGTAATCAGGATGCTGAAGGTAATTACTATCGCTTTGATACAGGTCAGTTTTACTATAATGGAGATGGTGTGCCCACTTTAATAAATCATGCGGGAGGTGGACTAAGTTATGGTCCAAAATTTGACGGATCTCCTATTGAAGATTACGATGGTAATTTGATAGCATATTCTGCACAGAAAAATAATATGAAAGACGCCTATGAAACTGGGTGGAACAGTAACACGTCTTTTTCTGTAAGTGGAGGAAATGAAAAAGGCAGCTTTTACCTTTCTGACTCATATAATAAAAGAACAGGAAATCTCCCAAGTAACAGTTTTGAAAGAAATGCTATATCATTTAGGGCATCATATAACTTAACCTCTTGGTTAGAGGCTAGTGGATCAATTTCTTTTACACAATCCAATGCACAAAATGCTCAGGATGCAATATCCCAAGGATTTTTTGAAGGCACTTTTGAAAGAACATATAACACAAATAAATATACACAGCGTGAATACTGGCAAGCCTCTCATGGAGGAGTACCTAGTTCGCAATATGGTGATGACTATGCCTACGCCCCTAATAGCGGACTTTGGTTTAGCTATAACACTTTAGATGATGTAAGCAAAGAAACTGTTACCAGACCAGTCATAAGGTTGACGGCAGAAGTTACAGATTGGTTGACTATTGCGGCAGAAGCCAGTGCAAATGATTATACTACCAAGTATGAGTCAAAATCACTGGGAAGCGGTTACGCTAATGAAGGTGGTCAATATTTATTAAATCATTCCAGAGATTTAAGCAGAACTGGTAAATTAACTTTTGATATTCATAAGGATATAAATGATGATCTAACTTCTAACTTTTTTATTGGTGCAGAGATATGGGATCAGGAAAGATCTTATAGTAATGTAAGAACTGATGGAGGTTTAATAGTTCCTGGAAGATTTTTTATGGGTAACTCTAAACGAAATCTTATATCAGATGCTGGGATTTCAGGAACTAAACAAATAAATTCTCTCTACTTTTTATCAAGTTTTGGATATAAGGAGCAGGTTTTTCTTGATATAACAGGTAGAAATGACTGGTCCTCTGCGTTAGTTTATACAGATGGGACAGGAAACAACTCTTATTTTTATCCATCTGTTTCCACTTCTTGGTTATTTAGTCAAACATTTGATTTGCCAGATTGGATGACTTTTGGAAAATTAAGAGCCTCTTGGGCACAAGTAGGTAGTGATACCGATCCTTACGCTATTAATAGCGGGTATAGTATTGGTAGTTATGAAATGGAAGGAGGAAATTTTATTTATAATAATAGTGTTTCCACCACTTTAGTTGATCATGAAATTACGCCTGAACGTAAAAATTCTTTTGAAGTAGGAACAGACATCCGTTTTTTAAATAATAGACTTGGGATTGATTTTGCCTATTATAATGAAACAATAAAAAATCAGATCGGCTCAGTGCCTATTCCTTCAGAATCTGGTTACGGCGCTTTATTTACAAACATAGGTACTTTAAGCAACTATGGTCTTGAACTAAGTGTAAATGGAACTCCGATTAGAACCTCAGATTTTGAGTGGAATGCCACATTTAATTACTGGAATAATAAAACCAAAGTTAAAGACCTTCACGATGATTATGGAGAGTATAAATTGTTGGGAGGGAATGTTGATTACGGTAATTTTCGTATAGGCGCAGTAGCTTATGAAGGTGGAGAGTATGGTGTTTTAATGTCTGACAGTGCGATTAAAACCTGGGAATCTACAGACCCTGACGATCCTCGTAATGGCATGAAAGTATTAACCTGGAGTGACTCTAGAAGAGGAGCATATTATCAAAGAAGTGGTACTGTTGAAAAAGTAGGTAAAGTACAGCCAGATTTTGAAGGATCTCTTAGTAATGAATTTACATATAAAGGAATAACCCTTTCTGTTTTGCTAGATGCTAGATATGGAGGTAATATTGCTTCTTACTCCAGCAGATATGGTACAGCCTATGGTTATCTTGATGCTTCTTTAAGAGGAAGGGATGCAGAACATGGTGGTGTGGCCTGGACATCAGAATTTGGTGATACTCAGGGGCAGTCCTTTAATGATGGGATAATACCAGAAGGTATTTTTCAGGATGGTCAGATGATCACCACACCTAATGGCGCATCTGTTGATGTAGGCGGAATGACTTATCAGGAAGCATATGATCAGGGATATGTAGAACCTACTCACGCCAGTTTTTACAATTACTTTACTAATTCCTGGAGCTCAGGAGTGGTTAATGACGATTGGTTCAGAGAGCTAAAATATATAGCCTTAAGAAATATATCAGTTGGCTATAATTTTCCTAAGAGTATTAGCGAAAAACTTCATGCTCAAAATTTCTATATAGGCATTAATGCCAGAAATTTAGGTTATCTGTATAATTCTTTACCTAATGACATAAACCCAGAAAGCTTTAGAGGAACAGCTAGCTCAGATTCATTTAGGGAAAGGTCGTTTGCGCCGTATACAGCAAGTTACACAATGACAATTTCTCTAGATTTTTAACAAAAAAGAAAGAATAAAATGAAAAAAATTATAAATATATTTTTAATCTTCTTAATGATTTTTGTTACTGGTTGTGATAAAGATGATTTTGCAGAATTAAATAGTAATCCTTCTTCACTTTCAGATCCTGATCTAAGATTTTCTGTGACTAAAGTAATAGAACAAATGTATAGCGACGACTATACGGTATGGTTTTATAATAATTTTGATTATGTGTATCCTTGGTGCCAAGTCGCTACTGGCAGCGCGGGTGGAGGTAATAGCGAAGCATTTGTTGAAATGGGTCCAGTAGGAGGACAGAATATTTACGGATCTCTAATTCCAAACACAAAGGATATCAGAGCCCGAATAGATGCTATGACTCCTGAAGAACAAGAAGCCAGAAGAGCAATGCGCGCAATGACATTTCCTATTCAAATTCAACCAGCCATAACCGTTA
>JBALXG010000209.1:0-5573 GCA_036961055.1 Leeuwenhoekiella sp.
GCCTCGCTACCATTTTATGTGGCTCCAATAGCATTAGTGAAATTGTTGTCATGTCTTATGACATAATCATCATCGTTAGATGTCATAACTCCTCCGGCAACGGCGTCTTTTACTAGTTGCTCAGCCATTGATGGATTGACTTTCACTAGACGCATACCTATTCGAAGTAATAAACTGTTCCCTAGTTTTCTCCACTTATCAAGATCTCCTGAATAAAGTACTTCGCCAGGCACAGGCAACGCTGAATCACTAAAGCCGGCTGTAGCTTCTTTTACTTCCTTAATAAGATCCATATAAATATGTTCCTGGGAGTCATATGCTGGCAATACAATTTGATCTGAATATCCCTTACCTGCTTCAAAGTAAGGGATATCACCATAATCATCTGTCAATACCATAAAGGTATATGCCTGAATTAGTCGCCCCATATTTAACAAATTCCTCTGTTCTGGCGTATCAGATAAACGGCTTATAAGGTCACCAGTATGTTTAATAACAGTTTCATAATAATCTGTCCATTGCTCAGCTGCTCCATCACGATTATCCTGATTGTAATTAGCTCCAGTTAATAACCCACTATTTGGAGTAATAACCTGCTGTACAATACCAATATCATATTTAAGACCTCCCGTAGAGAAAGAAGAACCTATTATCGCATTATTTAATAGGAATACCTGATCAACTTCAATAGGGTCTACTGTGTTTGTATTAATCTCATCAAAATTCTCTTCACATGCTGTAAACGAAAACAATAGAATAAAAATAAAAACGCCCTTAATTATATTTTTCATAATTACTTTAGTTTAAAATTTGCAATTAAGATTAAACCCAAAACTTCGGGTTGTAGGAACTCCTGTTGATTCTAATCCTGACACATTATCTGAGCTAAAGCCAAATGAATCTGGATCTATATTATCTACCCATTTTTTGAGCATAAGAACATTGTTAGCCACGAGACTAAGAGTTACGCCTGTTACCGGAGAATTTTCTGGAATAAATTTTTTGAAATCGTAACCTACTGTTATCTGACGTAATTTCCAGAAACCGCCATTATAAACTATAGGTTCTATAATTTGAGATGAACGTACTACTTCCCAATATCTTTGAGATTCAGTAGCAACAGTATTTGGGTCACCTTGTTGATTAACTCCTTCACCCACAACTCCCGTGTCTCTACCTGGAAGAGTCATCTTGTGAAGACCATGTCTTACAGCATTAAAATTGGTCCCCGAGATCATTTTATTGCCCAGTTTAAAATCTATAAGAAAAGACATATTAAAGTCTTTGTATCTGAAGTTGTTAGTAATACCCCCTATCCAGTTTGGCAAAGCGCTACCGTAAAATTTAATATCATCGCTACGCAGAGCCCTTCCGTCATCTCCAAAAACCTGCCGGCCCTGCTCGTCGCGCTTATAAGCGAAACCGGCTAACTGCCCAATTTCTTCTCCCACGACCTGATAGAGAAATCCGTTAAAGATGTGCGTTCCTACCAGAATACTTTCACCTGGTGTGTCTGTTAATAAGCTAATAACCTTAGTCTTGTTAAAAGACCCATTTACTGTGAAATCCCATTGAAAATCTGTAGTTCTCACAGGAACAACATTTATAAGAGCTTCTATACCATCACTGCGGCTTTCACCACTATTAATTAGGGTACTTATAAATCCTGAAGTATTTGAAATTTGTGCCGGAATAATCTGATCAAAAGTAGTCTTTCGATACACTGACAAATCTAAACTCAGCCTACTTTTAAACGTACGAATATCAAGACCAACCTCGGTCTCAGTTGTTCGCATTGGTTTTAGATTGGGATTGGGTAATACATTTGTATTTGCCCCCGCTACAGGTTGCAAATCACCATTGTCATTTGCAAAAAGATTAGAATTTATATTATAGAATAAAGCATCAGAGTAAGGCGGAACATCTGTATCGCTACCAACCTCAGCGTAAGCTACTCTAACTTTACCAAAAGTTAGCCATTCTGGTTTTTCTTTAAAGGAATTTGAAAAAACATAGCTTGCAGATGCTGAAGGATATAAAATACTTCTGTTCTCCGGTGATAACGTTGAGAACCAATCATTACGCAGGGTAGCATTTAAATTTATTGTTCCTTTATATGATAAATCAACAGACCCATATAATGAGTTTACAGCTCTTTCTGATAATGCATAAAATGGATTTTTAACCCTTCCGTTTTGAACGGTGTATAAATCTCTAATGACAAAATCTGTAACATCAACCTGGTTGAGCTCAGACTTTCGTTTCATCTGATTACCACCTATATTTAGACCTAATTCAAAGTCTTCACCTAATTGTCTGTTTCCTGAAAATAAGAAATCTAAATTGGTTTCTCTAAATCTTCTTACTTCCTGTGTATAAGTGCCATTTACAAAACCGTCTGGAGCAGATCCTCTAGAAGCCTGGCCTGTAGGAAAACCATTATAGTCCTGATCTCTTGACCAATAATCCTGTCCTAATCTTACCTGAGCAAATACCCATGGCAAAATTTTATATTTCAATGCAACGTTCCCAAATATTCTGTCTCTGGTAATATTATTGAACTGCTCTGATAGTGTAAAATATGGGTTGGTTCTATTACGAAATCTGGAATATACAAATTCGTTACCGTTAGCATCAAATTTGTTAGCATCCAGAAGATCTAGTGGCATTGAGTTAGCCAAATTATACAGAGAAACAGGAATCGTATTATCCTGCTGACCCACATTAGGAGGATTAGTATTCTTTTCATTAGAGTAATTTACATGGGCAGTAACATTTAATTTATCTGATAAATCTTGAGTTACACCGAGACTAACAGTTCTACGCCTGAATTTGTTATTAGGTGTAATACCTTTACTCTCAAGATTTGATAATGAAAGATTAAAACCGCCTTTATCTCCACCACCTGACAAACCTATAGAGTTAGTAACATCAATACCATCTCTATAAAACTTTTTCACTCGGTCATATACAGGTACGTAAGGAACCTCTATACCATCAAAAAGGATTTGAGTCATTCCTGGTTGAAATTTCTCACCAAATGACCACTGCCCAGATGTAGGGTTTGGGGAAGTGGGTCTGACGCCGTTCTCACCCTGCCCGTATTCATATTGATAATCTGTAAAATCAAGCGGAGTACTATTAGTTACGTTGACATTGTAGGTAACTCCTAAACCTTTACCCTGTCCTCGGGTTTTAGTGGTAATCATTATCACACCATCTTTAGCCCTAGAACCATATAAAGCAGCACCGGTGGCACCTTTTAATATTGTCATGCTTTCAATATCATCAGGGTTGATACTTGAAAAACCATCGCCCCCATCGGCAAAAACGCCACCGCTGCTTGCGTTTTCATTAGCCGAACTTCCAGGATTTGTACCAAAACTAGTATTGTCAATTGGTACTCCGTTTACTACAATCAATGGATTATTTGTTCCTGAGATAGAGGATTGTCCGCGTATTCTCACCTTAGAAGAACCGCCAGGCCCAGTACCTAATGGTGATATGTTTACACCTGCCACTTTACCTTGTAGTGTATTCATAAAGTTTGATGTCCTGTTTACATTTAACTCATCCGAGTCTACCTGAGCAACAGAATAGCCTAGTTTTCTGGTTTCTTTTTTTATGCCAAGAGCTGTCACGACAACTTCATCAAGAGATTCTTCATCTTCTACCATTTGAATATTCATAGTAGAATTAGAACCTACAACCTGCTCTACACGTCTCATACCTACATAGGTAAAAACAAGTACCGCTTCATTAGATTCTACATCGATTGAGTAATTTCCTTCAAAATCTGTAAGAACTCCGTTATTGGTGCCTTTTTCCTGAATTGTCACACTGGGAAGAGGGCTTCCGTTTTGATCTGTAACTTTTCCAGTAATTATCTTTTCTTGTACTGCAGCTTGGGGTAATTTATTTTTTACTGCTAAAATATCTGGCGTTATAGCAATATTGTTACCTACTACTGTAAAAGTGTAAACCGTTCTGTTTGTAAGTTCTTTAAGAACCTTATCAAGAGCCTGCTTTTCAAAAACATAATTGCCAGTAATTGAGCTATTAATAGCAACATCATCACCATATGCAAACTTATATTCAGTTTGAGATTCAATTCCCTTTATGACCTCATTTAAGGTGGGATTGTTCAGCGAAAGCGAGATTTCCTGAGGATTACCCAAGAAGGTTAAACTAAAAAATAGTGTTAAAAGTAGTTGCCTCATGGTTCATTTATTTAATTTTGGAATATAAAAAGCCCTGCGACGGCAATGTCGTTACTGCTTTTTGTGTTTGTAAAAAGGGTTCTCTATTTGACGGTGGGAACTCTTTTTTGCTTTTTGACTGTTTGTATTTAATCTTTAAATACGTTTACTTCTCGAGTGGTTTGGTCTATTTCATATTTTGTATGATTAATGATTGACAATAATTTTAATATTTCGGTGAGTGAATCAGATTTATTAATTCTTAGTGTTACTAGCTTATCTTTTGTAAATTCATTTTTGGCAAATTTGTAATCAAATCGTTCAGATAAAAAATCAAACAAGTTTTCTAGTTTAATCTCATTTATATCTGTGAAGAGATTACCACTTTCAAAAGACAATACAGTGTTAAACCTTGTGACAAATGCCTCTCCTTCTTTATTATAGATAAAACTTTCTCCAGGGATTATTGACCAGGCTTTATTAGTTACTCCGTTTACATTAACTATGACTTTACCTGAATACAAAGAGACTTCTGTCTCGCCTAAACCAGCTTTCTCATTGACCAGAAAAGAAGTTCCTAAAACGCGAGTAATTGTGTGATTTGTTTTTACCTGAAACTCTTTTAAACTATCTTTTACCACATTAAAAAAGGCTTCTCCCTCAAGCTCCACTCCTCTACTTTCACTAAAGCTTTCATTGTATCTAATCTCAGAACCGTTTTTTAGTAATACTAAGCTACCATCTGGAAGGTTTACTTCTTTATCAATCATAGCATAATTATTCACTGTAATAATGGGATTGTAAATCTCAAAGAAATAATAGGTAGAGAAAAGAAGCATTAATATAGCCGCCGCAAGACTTAATCTATAAAATATGCGTGATGTTCTGCGATCGATATGCTTCTCAAGATTTGTCCAGGATTTATTGACCTGCTCTTCAGTTATAGAATCGTATGAAGACCGCCAGGCCTTCTCAAGAATGTGATCTATATCATTTTCGTAATTATCCACGTTTTTTATGCTTTTCTATTATTATAACAATTGAGAAATAAAATATTCCTAATTATTTTAATAATTTTTTACATAAATAATTCTTTCTGAATAAAAAGATGGGCGAGATAAAGATGGTTCGCAATCGTTTTCTTAGAGATGCCAAGGTTTTGAGAGATTTCCTCGTAAGTAAGGTTTTCTATTTTATGAAGTAAAAATACTTTTTTTCTTTTGGGAGGAAGTTTATCTATAATTTGATAAACCTTTTGAATCCTTCTATTATTTTCATTAAAATCCTCAACTTCATTTTCGCGAGGAAAAAATTTTTCTTCAATCTCTCCTACAGTTTTTGCTTCTCTCTTAAGATGATTTAATATTAGATTTT
>JBALXG010000020.1:0-14752 GCA_036961055.1 Leeuwenhoekiella sp.
GATCAGGGGAAGCGGTCAGGGCGGTATGCAGACTTTTGAAGATGAAGTACGCAATTATGTAGAAGGTAATGACAATCCAAGATTTAGTCCGTTTTTTGTCCCAAAATTGATAGTAAATATGGCTTCTGGAATGATTTCTATGAAGTATGGTTTACGCGGAATAAACTATTCTACAATTTCTGCCTGTGCGACTTCAAACTCGGCAATTATGGATGCTTTTAACTATATAAAATGGGGAAAGGCAAAAATCTTTGTGACCGGTGGCTCAGAAGCACCTATTACTCCGGCTTCTGTAGGAGGTTTTGCCGCAATGAAAGCTATGTCTACCCGTAACGATGATCCACAAGCTGCCAGCAGACCTTTTGACAAAGATCGTGATGGTTTTGTTATGGCCGAAGGTGCAGGTGCTTTAGTTTTAGAAGAATATGAGCATGCAAAAAGTCGTGGCGCGCATATTTATGCTGAAATTGTAGGCGCTGCAATGACCGCAGATGCTTACCACATGACAACACCGCATCCTGAAGGTATAGGCGCAGCAAAAGCCATGCAGTTATCTTTTGCAGAAGCCGGATTAAACCCTGAAGATCTTGATTATCTTAATGTACACGCAACCTCAACAGCGGTAGGAGATGTAAGTGAATTAACCGCTGTTAAAAAAGTTTTTAAAGATCTGTCAAAATTTAACATAAGCGCCACAAAATCAATGACCGGGCATCTTTTAGGAGCGGCAGGTGCAGTAGAAGCTATTTTGGCTATCAAATCTATTAATCATAATATCATTGCACCTACAATAAACGTAGAGCAAATTGACGATTCTATTTCTAAAGATTTTCAGATTGTTACGGGTGAAGCTAGAGACAAACAAGTTTCTGTCGCTATGAGTAACGCCTTTGGTTTTGGGGGTCACAATGCAACTTTACTTTTTAAAAGTATTTAGTTTATAATACTTTTGTATAAAATCAATAAATACAAGCAAACATTCTAGCCTTCAAATTTTGAGAGGCTAGAATGCTTTTTCAAATAAAAGATTTGTATTAGGATCAAGGTCAATACTTGAAGGTTTTGAAACTGCATCAATTTCAAATTCCTGAGTTTTGTTAGTGATTTCTAAATCTATAATTCTAAAATCTTCAGAGTCAAAATTAAGTTGCAACTGCAGCGGAAATGTAAACGAATTTTTCTGCAGTTGTTTTATGATTATTTTCACTTTATCATTTTTGTAAGTATGGTCAATCTTAATTTTGGGTTGTCCATATTGTGTAAGCCATTGATTAAAAAACGTACTCAGATCTATTTTTGAAGTGTTTTCAAAAACGTGCTCCAGATCACGCGATGTGGCATTGCTGAATTTGTATTCCTTATAATACTCCTTGATTGATTTCCAAAAATTATCATCCCCTACTTTGCGTCTTAGCATGTGTAAAAACCATGCGCCTTTTTGATAAGAATTAGGATTGAGCAATTCCATAAGGTTAGTTCTTGAACTATCAATAACCGCTGTTTTTGTATTTTGGCTAAAGGCTATCACTTTTAATCGTTCTTCCTGAAGTTTTTCATTCAGCTTACTTTTTCCATATTTATTTTCGGCATATAAATCAGTGAAATATGTCGCAAAACCCTCGCTTAACCAAAGCTGTGACCAGTCGGTTTCTGAAGCCGAATCTCCAAACCATTGATGAGCGATTTCATGCGCAAGTAAAAATTCTGAAGATCGTTTTCCATCTACAGAATTTTCTGAATAAAAAATATTTCCCGCATTTTCCATTCCGCCGTAGCGCGTTGTAGATTGAACATTCGCGAGTTTTGTAAATGGAAACGGAGCTATTTTTGAAGTAAAATAATTCAGAATTTCTTCAGCTTGTGCATAATCATAAAATCCTTCTTCTTTATTTTCTGGATATACCCAACTTGAAAGCGGAATTCCCGAAATATCACCTAAATATTCTACAGCAAATTCTGCCACACCTATCACCATAACTTTTGTTGGCAATTCTACATCTGTTTTATAAACATATAGTGCGTTTTCAGCATCAATATTTGTAATCTCATTGAGGGTTCCCGTGGCTATAACCTGATATTTTGAAGGTGCGGTTACATAGAAAGATACGCTAGCTTTATCTGAAGAATGATCAATCACAGGTAACCATTGATGCGCACGATTGGGCCAGTTATCCCCAAAAAAAGTACGATCTCCATATTTATTTTCTCCTATTACGAGTCCATCCGCAGGAACACCGTGATAGTAAATGGCAATTGCACCTTCAGTAGCTGTTTTTATATTGATTTTTTCCGATTTTTGAGTGAATTTAACCGATTTTTGATCCTGAAGAATACTATCTACTTTCATACCTTTTCCTTCAGCATTAATTGAAGCGAAGTCAAGTTCTAAATCAGTTGATTTTTTTAAAAATTTGTAGTCGATAACAGCTTTGCCCACAATGACATTAGAAGTATCGCTAAGCTTTAGGTGAAATTCATAATTTTGAATATCAACATTAGGATTTTGTGCATGAAGCACTATTGACACGAAAATACTAAGGAAAAATAACGGAGAAAAAACGGACTTCATTTGTAACGTTTTATGAACTCTAAAGCTAAAGCTTTAGAGAGAATTAGGTGAGAGAAATCACACTACCTTTCTTATATCAACAGAAACTTTCATTTGGTTCTTACCAGAGCTGTAAATCACTCCTTTTAATGGCGGCACATCATAATAATCGCGACCCCAGGCCACAATAAGATGTTGGTTCTGCGGAATTAGATCATTTGTAGGATCAAAATCAACCCAACCAAAACCGGGGATATAAATAGAGAACCAGGCATGGGAAGCATCTGCCCCCACAAGTTTTTCCTGACCTTCTGGCGGCAAAGTTTCTATGTAACCGCTCACATATCGCGCAGGCAAACCCACAGATCGTATACAGGCAATAGCAATCTGTGCAAAATCCTGACAAACACCTTTGCGTTCTTTCATCACTTCATGAATGGGCGTTGCAACATTTGTAAAGCCTGAGACAAAATCAAAATCTACAAATATGCGATGCATCAATTCATGAGCAGCTTCAAAAACAGAACGATCAGGTTTAAAAAATCGCTCTGCGTATGTTTTAATTTCGTCAGAAAAATCTGTTATAAGTGCTGACTCGAGAATGAATTGTCTCGCATCTAGAATTTCTGGTGTTGTTTTACGCAATTCCTTTACAGCTTGATCTAATGTTACTGTCATTCCTGTATCAGAATCATTTATGCTCATTTGTGCCTTGTAATCTCTTAATACCTTACTGCGAGCCGTTACTTTAAGATGACTGTGCTGCTGCTGAATAGAAAAACGGGTAATAATATTGCCAAAAAAGTCTGCTTTTTCAGTGATTTCTGTTGGTTTTGGGTAGATTTCTATAGTATAATCAAGCAGTGTCTGACCAAGAAAAGTTTTTGGTTTTAAGGTGGCTATATTTTGACAATAGGTTACATAACCATCATAATCATAACTGGTAATGTGCGATAATGAGTATACCATTTTTAAGATGGAAAATGTTGAGAAACCAGTTGATTAGGTTGGTAAGAATGGTTGAAATACGTATTTGTTATTGAAAGAGACGCATTATGTAATAAATCACTTATTGAGGCAAGCGCTTCATCTAATTTAGGCCTTACCGCTTCATTTCTATCTAAAACCATTAATTCATGAAGCTTTAATTTTTGCATTTGTGTGTTTGCCTCATCTATAAAAAATTTACATTCTGAAGCCTGAACATTGGGCAACCTATCTACATCTTTCTGTATTCTTTTAAGTCTGTACCATAATGACCGTGCATATTCCTGATCCAGTAAAATGAGATTTACCACATTTTCCAGACTTAAATAAGATCTGTAACTATACCTGTAAATATTGAGGCTTTCATGACTATTAAGTAATGACTCCAGCACCTCATACTCTATCTGCTGTTTGTGATTAATTACTATTAGCGCCCTGCATTTAAAAACATTCATTGATGCCTGTTCTAACTGAAGACCAATAAAATAAAGCAGAAGTCCTTGCTCTACTAAAATACTTTCTTCAAAAAGTCCCATAAAAGCAATCAATCTTGTGATTAGTCTATCGAGTAACTTAATTAATCTAGGTAGTGTGCGATTATTTTCCTCTTTGAAAGTTTTCCATATTTTCTGAATGCTGTCAAAAACGCGCCACATATCTTTTGACCATAAATTTCTTACTGAAAAGTATGAGTTATTAAACATCCCGATGGTGTGAGCAAGACTTCCATCTCTTTTTTCATCTAAAATAACTGAGCGTAATTCGTCCAGAGGATTTTTTAGTGCATGATCCTTATTCTCTCCGGTAAAACCGGGAAAAGTAGATGTAATATGCGTTACTGCCTGAAAAAGTATTTGAAGACTTTCAGATTTTGGTTTGTGGTGATTGTATTGTTCATTGCTCATCTGGTTCAAAACCATACGTAAAAAACGCGCCGTGACAAGAGTGCGGCCTAAATATCTCCCTGACCAAAATAAATTTTCGGCAGTGTTGCTGGGAAGATCGTCTATTGCGGAAGCTGATACACCCGAACTGTGATTCCAGTTATAATTTTGAATAGAATCCTGCTCTGCATCACTTACAATCCAGAAGTCTTTACTTGTGCCTCCTTTTTGATTTGATACATGCAAATTCTCACGCTCTGGTGCAACGCGCACAAGACCGCCCGGCATAGTGCTATATCCTGTATCTGTTGCTACAGAAAAAGTACGACAAACAACTTTTCTGGGTTCAAGCTTTCCACCAGCAAAATCTGGCGCCGTAGAAAAGTGGATATTATCCTGAGCGACAAAACAATATGGAGTAGTTAAAATTTCCTTTTTTAAAGATTCTAATTCGGTTTTGCTTAAAAACTCGCAAAAATGCAAGCTTTCTCTATGCGTTCTGTCTATACGTTTAACGACAAATTGTTTGAGATTATTTAATACATGATTACGCTCTTTTTCCTGACCGCACCACCAGGAAGCTATTTGAGGAAGTATAAGTTCTTCATTTAAAAAATACTTTGCAATATTTTTCATAAACGGAATAAGACCCGGGTTTTCAAGAATCCCGCTTCCTATAGGATTAACGATAGTAACATTTTGCTTTCGCACTACTTCAAGAAGTCCGGCAACTCCCAGATATGAATCTTCGCGTAACTCAAGGGGGTCAGTAAAAATATCATCTACCCGTCTTAAAATTACATCAACCTGCTTAAGCCCTTTAAGTGCTTTTATCCAGACTTTTCCATTCCTCACAATTAAATCATTCCCTTTTACTAAAGGATAACCCATAAAAGATGATAAATACGCATGTTCAAAATAAGTCTCGTTATGCGGCCCGGGTGTTAATATTACTATGGTAGGATCATCTTCTTTTGAAGGTGACGCCTTTAAAAGCAAATCATTAAAATCATTAAAGAAGGCAGAAGGTTGCCTAACATTAATATCTCTAAAAAGATCAGGCATTATGCGACTGGTCGTAAACCTGTTTTCCAGGGCATAACCCATCCCGGAAGGTGCCTGCGTGCGATCATTTACAACCCACATTCTCCCATCTGGGCCACGGGCAAGATCTGCAGAATGTATCAGTAAATTTTTGGGAGTCTTATATTCAATCTGGTCACACTGTCTTAGAAATCCTCGATGCGCAAAAATTATCTCATGCGGAACAATTCCATTTTTAATAAGTTCACGTTTTCCATAAACATCTTTTAAAACCAGATTGAGAATTTCGGCTCTTTGCTGAATTCCTTTTTCTATTCCCGACCATTCTTTTTGATGAATTAAGAACGGAACAATATTTAAATTCCATGGGCGATTTAATCCTTTGGGATCATTATAAACATTATAGGTTACTCCATTTTCAGAAAGTAACCAGTCTATATCGCCCTGTCGAGATACTAAGTCGTCAACCCCTAAGGAAGAAATATTATCTAAAAGACCTTCCCAATTAGTATTTATATGCATTTTGCTATTCAGGACTTCATCATAATGAGTAAAGTCTGAAAAGTAATTTTTAAACAAAGAACTAGTTTCTGAAAACATTTAGTGTCTTAGTATTTTTTACGTAAATCTAATGTATGTGGGAACTCAAAATTCACAGGAACCTCTTTGTAATCAAATTTTGTTGAAGCTCCCTGTCTCTCAACTGTTCGACTTGTCGCAGAAGTTGGTTCTTCAACATTTTCTTCAACCTCAACAGCGGCAATTTCTCCCTGTGAATGTCCAAATTCCCAAAAGCGGTTTATACGTCTTGATTCGGCTTCATAACTATTTACAGGATATGTCTCGTATGATCTCCCTCCCGGATGCGCGACAAAATATGTGCACCCTCCTATTGATCTCTTATTCCATGTATCAACAACATCAAAAACCAGAGGGGTATCTACACCTATTGTAGGATGTAATGCAGACCAGGGATCCCAGGCCTTATATCGTACACCGGCAACATATTCCCCTTTAACAGTAGTAGGACTCAGGGTAACTTTTACACCATTGCATGTTAGTACATAACGCTCTGCAATAAAGTTAGAAACTTTTACCTGAAGTCGCTCTAATGATGAATCTACATAACGCGCGGTACCACCACCGGCCATCTCTTCTCCCAGCACATTCCATGGCTCTATGGCTGTGCGCAGTTCTATGTCAATTCCATTAATTTCTACCATACCGTGTAATGGAAATCTAAATTCAAAGAAAGGATCAAACCAGTCTAATTTAAATGGATAACCGGCTGCATTGAGCTGCTCGACTATGTCTTTTATATCCTCTTTAACATAATGCTCCATCAGAAATTTATCATGCAATTCTGTTCCCCATCTTACTAAATTATGCTCATAAGGTTTTTTCCAGAACCAGGCCACAAGTGTGCGTACAAGCAACATTTGCATTAAACTCATTTGCGCATGTGGCGGCATATCAAAAGCTCTCAATTCAAGAATACCGAGTCTTCCTGAAGATGAATCTGGTGAGTATAATTTATCTATACAAAATTCTGACCTGTGCGTATTCCCCGTTATATCTGTAAGCAAATGGCGAAATAATCTATCTGTAAGCCAGAAAGGAACTTCTTCATTTTCCGGAATCTGACTGAAAGCGATTTCCAGTTCATATAAATTTTCAGGTCTTCCTTCATCAACTCGTGGCGCCTGACTTGTGGGGCCTATAAATGCTCCTGAAAATAAATAGGAAAGACCTGGATGATGTTGCCAGAAAGTGATTAAACTGCGCAATAAATCCGGCCTACGTAATAACGGGCTGTCGGCTGGTGAAACTCCTCCCAGAGTGACATGATTGCCACCACCAGTGCCGGTATGTTTACCATCAAGCATAAACTTTTCTGTACCCAGACGTGCTTGTTTTGCTTCTTCATAAAGGGCTAGCGTGTTTTGTGTAAGCTCTGTCCAGTTTTTAGCCGGGTGTACATTTACCTCAATAACTCCGGGATCTGGGGTAATTTTTAGCGATTCAAGGCGATTATCTTTAGGTGGATCATAACCTTCTAAAATTACCGGAACTCCTAATTCTTCAGCTGTGGCTTCTATTGAAGTTATTAAATCAAGATATGCTTCTGCGCTGTCTAAAGGTGGCATAAACAGAAACAATTTATTCTCCCTAATTTCAACACAAAGCGCCGTACGAATAAATGGTGTCGATTTACTTTTATCAATACCTTTATCACTGAAATTTTCAACACGCTCTTCAACTAAATTTGTAAAATCTGGTAGCGAATCTTTATCTGAAAATAAATCTGGCTCAAAATTTGGCCTTAATTCGTCTTCAGGATTCTTTAATAAAGACCCAAGGGGTAATCGCAGACCTATAGGTGAGGTTCCCGGCGCTAAGAATAAATGCTTCCGCCTGAATTCCCAGACGCTGGAAAGCCATTTTCCTCTTGTCTTATTAAGCGGCAACAAATAACCTTTTGGTTTACTTGTTCCCTCCTTTAAAATTGAGTCTAATTTTTTACGTACAAAAGAGCCGTCTTTATCATCGGCAGGATCAAAATCTACCGGAAGTTTACCTTCTTCCCAAAGAAAATAGAAAGCATCTTCATAGGTGGGAATTACATATTTATCTGAAATGGCAAGATATGTACTTAGCGTTTTAAGGAAATCCTGGTCTGCATTTTCAGGTATTTTATATTCTTCAGAAAAAGCGCCAAGCAGAGCATCATTTTTCCAGACAGGTTTTCCATCTTTTCGCCAGCATATTTCAATTTGCCATCTGGGAAGCGGTTCGCCGGGATACCATTTTCCCTGAGCATGTTGTAAAACACCACCTTTACCAAATTTATTTAATAAACGGCGGGATAATGTAGTTGCGAGTTTTCGCTTATGTTTTCCATCTGCATCTGTGTTCCATTCCTTAGATTCCATATCATCTATAGAAACAAAAGTAGGCTCGCCGCCCATTGTGAGTCTCACATCACCTTCCTGCAGTTCATCTTCAACCTTAAAACCCAAGTTGTAAATCGCATTCCATTGGTCTTCTGTATACGGTTTTGTGACACGAGGAGATTCAAAAATACGTTTAACCGAATTTTCAAAAAAGAATTCCGTTTCACAAACATCTGTAAATCCTGAAACCGGCGCAGCACTTTCATATGAAGGTGTGCAGGCAAGCGGAATATGGCCTTCGCCTGCGAGCAAACCAGAAGTAGCATCAAAACCTATCCAGCCTGCACCGGGAATATAAACTTCTGCCCATGCATGAAGGTCTGTAAAATCCTCTGCAGGTCCTGATGGACCATCAAGCGATTTTTCATCAGATTTTAACTGAACTAAATATCCTGAAACAAAACGAGATCCAAACCCAAAATGGCGCAAAACCTGAACTAATAGCCACGCAAAATCTCTACAGGAGCCTAATTTTTTTCTTAAAGTTACTTCACAATCCTGAACTCCCGGTTCTAAGCGAACGGTATAATTAAGGTATTCATTGATTTTTTGGTTAAGATCTATTAAAAAGTAAATCGTCTTGCGGGGCGTAACGTCTACTGTTTTTATAAAATCTAAAAGAAGTGTTCCTCGTTCTCTTATTTCAAGATAAGGCAACAGTTCTTTTTTTACAGTTTCATCATATTTAAAAGGAAATTCTTCAGCATATTCTTCTACAAAAAAGTCAAATGGATTTATAGTTTTTAAATCGGCTATAATTTCAACATCAATAGAAAGTTCTTTTGTTTTTTCAGGAAAAACGATTCTCGCCTGATAATTACCAAAAGGATCCTGCTGCCAGTTAAAAAACTGCTTTTCTGGAGTAACTTTAATCGAATAATTTTCAATAGGTGTTCTGCTATGCGGTGCAGGTCTTAATCTAAAAATATGAGGCGATAATTTAACAGGTCGATCATATTTGTATATTGTTTTATGAGAAATTACAATTTTTAAAGCCATATAACAGATTTATGTATTTGATAGTCAGCCTATAAAGGCTTTTTAAACGTAAGCTACCAATAAAACAAGTATATAAAATTTATACCTATATATGTATGATTACTTACTCAAATGTAGATAAAATTAATATTTAATAATTAATGCTAAATTATCTATTAATATCGCCGAAAAACAGGGTATTATTGCCGATTTTTATATTAATTTACCAGATTTTGCCAGTAAGCTCTGGCTAAAACAGATAACTTTTAGGGATATTAACATTCTATAAAAAAGTTCAATTTTTCATTTAAAAAAGTCAAAATGCCTTTAGAACTGAAATTAAATAATCAAAATGTCAAAATTGATACCGGCGAATTAGTAAGCTATAAAATTGATGATTATGAATGTATTCATCAAAAAGGCACTCCCGGATGGAGAAGTTCAGACACAGAAATGTTTCCTATAATCGGGCCTACTAACGAAGCAAATTTTACAGTAAAGACACCTCTGGGTAATGCAACGCAAGATCAACATGGTTTGCTACGAGAGTTAAACTATAACTTAATAAATCAATCTCAGACTGAGGCAACCTTCAGTAAAATTTACAAAAAAAATACAGCAGTAAAAAACTCTAAATATCCAGAAAAGTCTTCAGCTGAATTCTTATCATGGCCTTATGATTTCCAATTTATTAAGCAGTTTCAATTAAATGAAGATAGTCTAACCATTACCTTTAAAGTTTCTGGTGATACTAATATGCCATTCATGTTGGGTTACCATCCTGCATTTAAGCTACATACTGCTAATCCCGTAATTAAAACAGCAGATAAAACTATTTCATTAAAAGAAGTGATGGATGTGGGCAGTAGGGCGCTTTCAGTGCCAGGTTGTGATAAGATTACTTTAATTGATGATAGAGAAATAACTATTGAAACATCAGGATTCAATAATTTTATGCTCTGGACAGAAGTGCCTAATATGCTCTGTATTGAACCTATTACGTTCTATCCTTATGATGTTAAACAGGAAAATCTTAATAAGGGCTTTCATCATTTAGACAAAAAAGAGAAGGAGTTTATAGTTAGTATTTATAGTCCAACTTTTAAAAAACATAGTTAAAAAAAACCCATTTTGAGTTAAGTTTCCTGTCATAGTCCATTCAATTTGTATTTTTATTTTTTTTTTAAAATAAACCTTATTTAAATGGAATATCGCAGACTGGGAAAAACTAACATGGAAGTTTCAGAAATTTCTCTGGGAACTTGGCAAGTTGGTGGCAAATGGGGATCTGAATTTGATAATACAAAAGCAGATCATATTATAAACACCGCTATTGATAACGGTGTGAATTTTATTGATACCGCAGATGTTTATGAAAATGGACTTAGCGAAAAAGCGGTAGGACGGGTTGTTAAATCACGGTCAGAATATATTTATGTAGCGACAAAATGTGGACGCCAAATAAATCCACATAATAATGAAGGATATCAACCTAAAGTACTTAAGAAATACGTTGAAGACAGTCTAAAAAGAATGGACATTGAAGTGATTGATCTTATTCAATTACATTGTCCTCCTACACAAGTATTTTATCGACCTGAAATATTTCAGGCTTTTGAAGAACTTAAAAATGAAGGTAAAATATTAAATTTAGGAGTAAGTGTAGAAAAAGTTGAAGAAGGTTTAAAAGCGATGCAGTACGATAATGTCTCTACTGTTCAGATTATTTTTAATCTCTTTCGCCAGCGTCCTTCAGAATTATTTTTTAAGCAAGCGCAATCAAACGATATAGGAATTATTGCCAGGGTTCCTCTTGCAAGTGGACTTCTAACCGGAAAATTTGATAAGAATACCTCATTTAACAGCGATGATCATAGAAACTTCAATAGAGAAGGCAAAGCTTTTGATAAAGGTGAAACATTTGCCGGTGTAGATTATGATCTTGGCTTAAAAGCGGTAGAAGAGCTTAAAAACCTCTTCCCAGATACTAAAAATCTCGCTCCTCTTGCACTAAAATGGATTTTGAATTTTAAAGAAATAAGCTGCATTATTCCGGGAGCTTCTAAAATTGATCATGTTAAATCAAATTTATCAATTTATGATCTTCCTGAATTAACTGCTATTCAAATTGAAGAAATGAATACTATTTATAAAAAATATATAAAACCCGAAGTTCATCAACTTTGGTAAATCATTTAGTCAGCTCAATGAGCACGACAAAATTATGACAACTCAAAATCTCCCTTATTTTCTTTTTGTTCTTTTTTCATTGTTCATTATTAATTTAGGCTGGTCTCAAAATATTCCTCCTACTCTGACTGCACAAGGTGAAAATATTTATTGTGCAGGCGAGCAAATAAATATTGTTACCAATTTTGAAATTTCAGATCCGGATGACATAACGATAGCTGCTGTATACATTCAAATATCAACCGGTTATAGCAGAGGTAACGATCAACTAACTTTAACAGGAAATCATCCCAATATTGAGACAATTTGGGATGAGGCCTCAGGAAAACTCACCATTCAAGGTGAAAATTCTCAGGCAGTTGGCTTAGATGCCATAACAGCCGCTGTAAAAGATGTTGTTTTTGAAAATAACGCAACGCCCACCGGGGAGCGATACTTTTCAATTACGATAGGAGATGCTAATTATCTTCCCTCAACAGGTCATTTTTACCTTTATATATTAGATAATGGCGTTACATGGACAGATGCTAAAATTGCGGCAGAAAATACTATGTACTATGGATTGAAAGGTTACCTGGCAACATTACTATCTGCAGATGAAGCTCAATTATGCGGAAAGCAGGCAGGAGGCTCTGGCTGGATAGGTGGTAGTGATGCAGAAACTGAAGGCGTATGGAAATGGGTAACCGGCCCGGAAGCAGGAACGGTATTCTGGAATGGCGCAGCAAATGGCTCTTCACCTAATTTTGCTTTTTGGAATACCAATGAGCCCAATAATCTTGATGATGAAGATTATGCGCATATAACAGCACCAGACGTAGGGATTTATGGCTCGTGGAATGACTTACATAATACAGGTGAAAATGATCCTACCGCCTCCCCAAAAGGATACATTGCAGAATATGGTGGTTCTGATGGCGATCCAGAAATAAATATTTCTGCAACAACACATTTAGTTTTTCCTCAGATAAGTTCTATAACAGAAAACGAAAGTTGCGGTCCTGGTTCAGTTCAATTATCAGCTCAAGGCACCGCCGGTAAAATTTATTGGTTTGATACAGCATCTGGTGGTTCACCCATTGCAGAAGGAGAAACTTTTACAACCCCACAATTATCACAGTCAAAAGATTATTATGCACTTGCTGCTCCAGATAGTTGCTATACCGGTTCTCGAAAGATAGTAACTGCAACTATAAATGAATATTCTCAGGTAGAACCTGAAATGACATTATTTAACTGTGACGAAGATGGTAATCCTGATAGATACACAGATTTTAATTTATTAGAAAGTATTCCGTTTTTGACAAAAGACAATAGCGATTTAAAAGTTTCATTTCACCTATCTCTTGCAGAGGCTCAAAGTGCAACTAATGCACTTGATCCCTATCCTTATAATAACCGCACGACTAATAAAATATTTGTACGCATTGAAGAAGTTTCAGGTTGCTACCAAGTATCAACCCTTAAACTGTCTGTATCAACAACTTCTTTTCCTGAAAATTATTCAAACACTCTCAAAGCCTGTGATAATGATGGTGTAGATGATGGTTATTATTCATTCAACCTCTCTGATGCATCGCAAACTATGCTGGATCAATTTCCACCAAATCAAAATTTAAGTGCTCATTACTATAAAACAATTAATGACGCACAATTAGAACAAAACGAAATTCTTCCACAAACAGAATATTTAAATACTATTGCATATAACGACACGCTAGTTGTAAGGGTTGAAAGCGAAGAGGGATCTTGTTATGGTATCGCAAAAAATCTAATTCTTTCGGTTAATTCTATTCCTCAGTTTGAAGTAATTAATCCAGTACCCATTTGCAGTAGTTCAAGCTTTGTAATATTAAATACATTAAATCCTGCAGATGAGTATGCTTATGAATGGAAAGATGAAAATGGGAATGTGATCAGTAATCAATCTACCGCTCGTGTAACAAGCAGTGGGATTTATGAAGTGGTAGCCACAGATGATGCTGGCTGCGAATCTGAACCTAGAACAATAACAGTTATAGACTCAGAGCCTGCGACAATTCAACAAAGTGATATTACCATAAATATTAGCGCGCAAAATAATAGTATTCAAATAAAAAATCCAGAAAATTTAGGTACAGGGGATTATGAGTATGTGCTGGATGATAACCTGGGAATTTTTCAGGACAATCCTTTATTTGAGAATGTTTCTCCCGGAAAACATACGCTTTACATAAAGGATAAAAATGGTTGTGGTTTAACAGAAATAGGCGTAGCTGTTTTAGGATTTCCTTCATTTTTCTCTCCTAACGGTGATGGGTATAATGATGTTTGGGTTGTTAAAGGTTATGATGGTAAATATTACAAATCTATTACGACGAGTATATTTAATAGATTTGGAAAACTTCTTAAAGTTTTGAATAAAGCAAATAATGGCTGGGGTGGTTTTTATAATGGAGCAAGGCAACCTATAGATGATTATTGGTATAAATCAATTATAATAGATCTTGATGGTAATCTCATAGAAAGAAAAGGTCATTTTAGTTTAATTAGGTAACTACAATGAAAATGATTTCTGACAAAAGAGAAAAACTAGCACGCTTTGGTATCGGTACAAAAGGTTTTGTGTATTGCTTAATTGGTTTACTCACTACTTTGGCTGCTTTTAATGTGAGCTCTGATGCCGCTGGTTCTAAAGGTGTTCTAGACTTCCTCTCTAATCAACCTTTTGGTAAAGTTCTTTTGGGCATAACTGCTGCCGGACTTATGGCTTTTGTTTTTTGGCGATTATATCAAACTTTTTTTGATCCTGACCACAAAGGAGATGATGCTAAAGGTCTAACAACGCGTATTAGTTTCCTCAGTGGTGCTCTGGTTTATGGGTTTTTAGCTTTTTCCGCTTTAAAATTAGTAATTGGAGCCGGCAGCGGTGGTTCTGGAGGTAAAGAATCTATGATACAGAGTTTGCTTGATAAAACTTATGGGCAAATACTAGTCGCTGTAATCGCAGCTGGATTTTTAGGTAAAGCTTTTATTCAGTTTAAATTTGCATATTCAGAGAAGTTTAGAAATGACGTAAAGACTTCAGATTTAGATTCACGTGCTCAAAAAGCCATTATTCGTTCTGGTAAAATAGGTTACACAGCACGTGGTATTGTAATTCTCATAATATCTTTTCTACTTTTCAG
>JBALXG010000210.1:0-5532 GCA_036961055.1 Leeuwenhoekiella sp.
TGTTCCGGAACAAAATTTCCTTTAGTCTGTGTTCCTTTTAAAAAACCTTTTCCCAGCCAGCCGCCATTTCCTATAGCAATTTCAGACTGATACGTATTGTAACCAATACTTTTTGTGTCTACATCTTTTCCCAGAACTACATTAAAACGGTCTCTGTGCCTTTGTTCAAATACATTTTGAAAAATATAGTTTACTGAAAAAGCAAAGGCGATGCATACCAGGGGAGTTATATAAATGAGGCTTTTGCCGGTTCTCTTTTTGCGCTTTTTAATTAAAATAATAATTGCAATAAGCACAACTCCCGCACTAACCCATAAAGGTCCCACAACTAGTGTGAGAACAAAAAGCACGATTGCTGAAATACCTGTGACCAAATAAACACCAGATAATCCTTCTCTGTAAAGGGGGAAAAAAAAAGCTGCATATACTAATGCACTTCCCGGGTCAGGCTGAGGAACGATGAATATAGCGGGTAGGGCGATAATTACAAATGCCTTTAGTTGATGCTGTATTGTTTTTACATTAGTTTGAATATCACTCAAATATTTAGCTAATGCAAGAGCAGTTGCGGCCTTAGCAAATTCGCTAGGTTGAATGCTGAAGCTTCCAAATACGTACCAACTTGTAGCTCCTGATATATTTTTTCCGAAGACAAATAAACCTAAAAGCGAGAGTAGCGATATTATATAAATAACACTTGCAAAGCGTTCAAAAAATTTAGCTTCTAAAAAAAGAATAAAAACTACCAGTACCAGACTAAGCAGGATCCAGAGAAGTTGCTTGGTGTAAAGATTAGAAAAATCAAATATTGCAGTGGGAGCATCAGGGGCAATAGAAGCTGAGTAGATATTTACCCATCCTATTGCAATAAGAGCAAAATACAGTAAAATTATAAGCCAGTCGAAAGTACCAACAGATTTTGAAAAACTGCCCATTAAAGCTCTGTATTTTTAGGGATACCGCTTATTTTTTTACCATCATTTATAGGAAACGGCTTGCCGCTTTGAGGTTTGGTATATTCATCTTCAAGACTATGAGTGAGCACCCAGTCTTGAAGATCTGTTCTTGTGATTTCTTTTTTGATATATTTTTCTATCATTAAACTGGCAATACGGCCTGCATAACGAGAGCCCCAGTAGCCATTCTCCACAAAAACAGCTATGGCTATTTTAGGATTATCTTTGGGAGCAAAAGCTACAAAAATAGAATGATCTGTTAATTGTACGCGTTTGCCATCTATTTTGGTATAGTTTTCGGCTGTTCCTGTTTTTCCGCAAATATCTATACCTGGAATTCTAAGACTAGAAGCGGTACCATAATTATAAACGTCATTCATTCCCTGCACAACAGGTTCAAAGTTCTTAGCGTCTATCGTAGTATAATTTTTAGTTCGGTATTCTTCAGGAATAGTATCTCTTCCCTCAATATCTTTAAGTATATGTGGCGTGTAAAACCAACCTCTGTTTGCAATGGCGGCGGTTACATTTGCGAGTTGCATGGGTGTGGTTATTACTTCTCCCTGCCCAATAGAGTTAGAAATGGTTGCTGTACTATACCAGTTATTATTAGGATAGACTTTGTTATAATATGTGCTGTCTGGAATATAACCCGGTCTGCCACTAGGAAGGTCATAACCCAGATATTTACCAAGGCCGAAGCTTGCGAGGTGTTTATTCCAGGCTTCAATGCCTTCTTGAGGGGTGGGGTAACTGTCTATAGCTTTACGGTATACATTTGCAAAATAGGCATTACAGGATTGGGCAATTCCCGGAATCATGCTAAGTGGACTACTGTGGTGGTGGCAACCCAGCAATATTCTTCCGTTATAAACGTATCCACCATGACAAGCAAAGCTTTCCTCAGTATCAACTACACCTTCTTGCAGTGCAATTAAAGCATTAAGTGTTTTAAAAGGAGATCCCGGAGGATATTCTCCCTGAAGTACTCTATCAAATAAGGGCTTTTCTATACTGTCAAGATACAGTTTGGTGAAGTTTTTAGATCGTTCTCTACCCACAAGTAAAGCAGGGTCATAATTAGGAGCGGCAACTAATGCCAGAATTTCTCCTGTAGAGGGGTCTAAAGCAACAATACCACCACGCTTATTGACCATTAATTCCTCACCGTATTGTTGCAATGCAGAATCTATAGTGAGATTAAGATCTTTTCCTGGTTGTGGTAATGTATCCAAAGTTCCGTTTTTGTAAGCTCCTATGTCTCTATTGAACCTGTCCTTCTGCACATACTTTACACCCTTAATACCACGAAGTACACTTTCATATTGTTGCTCAACGCCCTGCCTCCCTATAAGATCTCCAGACTCATAGTAAGAATTGTTTTTTATATCTCTGTTATTAACCTCTGCTATATAGCCAAGGAAATTAGCGCCAAAATGTATCTGGTAATCCCTTAAAGAACGTTTTTGAATATAAAACCCTTCATACTTGCGCATTTTCTCTTGCAGGTAGGCGTATTCAGATTTAGTGAGTTGAGGTATCACTACAGATGGTAAACGTGGAGAGTAGACCCGGGCTTTTTTAAGTCTCTCTATTAGGTGCTCCTTATCCATTTTTAAAAGACCACACAATTCTACAGTATCAAAAGCCTTTACCTGTCTGGGTATTACCATTACGTCATAAGACGGCTGGTTACTAACAAGAAGTTTGCCTTCTCTATCATATATATGACCACGCTGTGGGTAATCATAAATACGTTTTATGGCATTATTTTCAGATAATCTTACTGAAGAAGTGTCTAATACCTGCAGGTAAAACAATCTGCCTGTAAAGGCAAATCCCGAAAGAAGCACTATAGTAATTAGTAAAATTTTTCTCATTTACGTTTCACGCTGAACAGAGTTATAAAAATAAGGCTTAGAATTAAAGTAAATATCCCACTTAGTAACGTCTTTTTAAGCACGTAGATTATATCTGAGAAGTTAAAAGTTTCAAGAAAGAATAATACAAAATGATGGATAACTATTAAAATCCCCACATAAGTTAATCTTTCAACAAACGATGTATTTGACACTTTTACTGTATTGTATTCGTAAGCGACTCCAAAAACTGAAGATAATATCCATGGTCTGGCATAAGCCATAATTAGGCACGCTGCGGCATGCATACCGCCACTATTGCTAAACATATCTAGCGTTAAACCTAATAAGAAGCTAAAAAATAATAAGGAGGCGCGATTATCTCCTATGGGAAATAATAAAATAAAAAGCACGTAAGGATATGGGTTTATGTAACCCAGAAAATTGATGTTATTAAACAAGGCTACTTGAAGAAGAATCAAAATGACAAAGCGAAAAATATTTCTTGTAAGGCTATTGTTCATCTGTCGTACTCTGTTCTAAATCATTAATTTCTTTGCGGTCCAGATTTTCTATAACATAGACATGACCAATATTTGTCATATCATTAAACAAAGCAATATTTATAGTATAGTAATTCTCACTTGCGTCAAGTTTAAAATCTTTGATGGTACCTATGCCAATCCCTTCTGGGAAAATGGTTGATTTACCGCCTGTGACAATAGTGTCTCCTAGGGCGACTGGTGCTTTTTGCTGCACATCTATAAGCTTTACAATATTAGGATCTTTACCATCCCAGATAAGTATACCAAAATGACCACTTTTTTTGAGTTTTGCATTGATTTGGGAATTCCTGTTCAGGATGCTAATAACTGTAGAAAATTTATTAGAAACTTTATCTACTATTCCCACAATCCCCTTGCTGGTAATAACTCCCAAATCTTGTTTTATGCTATCTTTTGCGCCAGCTCTTAAGGTGAGAAAATTATCTCGTAAACTGTAGTTGTTATTAATAACTCTGGCTGTTACAAACCTATAATTTCCTGAAGAATTAATGCTATCTTCTTGTATAGTAATTGAGTCTTTAGAATTATATACAATTTCGCGTAAGCGTTTATTTTCCTCTAGAAGTTCGGCATTGTGAACTTTTAAACTGAAGTACAAATCAAGATCGCTAAGCTTGCTGTAAACTCCACCAGACAGAAAGTTGGCCGAATTTACAAACTTGCTCCTTTGATAGGAGTGAGACTGAATTGTAAAAAGTAAAGAAATAAAAAGCAAGATAACAAACAGCAGAAAGTTTCTATACTTAATTAGAAAATTGACAATTTGCTGCATGAATCACGTAGCTCTTATTTGATTAGTACACTTTTATATTTCGCTAAACTCTTTAACGTAATACCGGTACCACGCACAACTGCTCGCAAAGGATCTTCTGCAATATAAACAGGAAGATCTGTTTTTTGAGATAAACGCTTGTCAAGACCTCTAAGCATACTTCCTCCACCGGCTAGATAAATCCCGGTATTGTAAATATCTGCAGCAAGCTCAGGAGGAGTTTGCGATAAAGTTTCCATAACCGCGTCTTCAATACGCAATATAGATTTATCAAGGGCTTTTGCAATCTCGCGATACGATATTTGCACCTGTTTAGGTTTACCTGTTAAAAGGTCACGGCCCTGTACGCTCATATCTTCTGGCGGAACTTCAAGATCTTCAGTCGCCGCACCTATTTGTATTTTTATTTTCTCTGCACTGCGTTCTCCCACATATAAGTTGTGTTGTGTACGCATGTAATAAATAATATCATTAGTAAAAACATCACCTGCAATCTTTATAGATTTGTCACAAACAATCCCACCAAGGGCGATTACGGCAATTTCTGTAGTACCACCTCCTATATCTACAATCATGTTCCCTTTGGGCTGCATAATATCAACACCTATACCTATCGCAGCGGCCATAGGTTCATGAATCAGGTAAACCTCTTTACCATTAACACGCTCGCAACTTTCTTTTACGGCGCGCATTTCAACTTCAGTAATACCAGACGGGATGCAAACAACCATGCGCAGAGAGGGAGCAAACATTCTCTTTTTAAGAGCGGGAATTTCTTTAATAAACATGCTTATCATTTGCTCACTGGCATCAAAGTCTGCAATTACACCATCTTTAAGAGGGCGTATTGTTTTTATGTTTTCGTGGGTTTTTCCCTGCATCATAGATGCCTCTTTACCTACTGCAATTATCTTATTTGTCGTGCGATCACGAGCCACAATAGAAGGGCTGTCAACCACTACTTTATCATTGTGTATTATTAAAGTGTTTGCCGTACCAAGATCTATCGCGATTTCTTCGGTGAGGAAGTCAAAAAAGCCCATAAGCAGTAGTGAAAGTTGAAGTGATTCTCAATTTTATAAAAAGATTCTTAAATGTAATTAAAAAAAAGCATTTAATGTTTAAAATGTCTTGTTCCGGTCATGACCATTGCAATATTATTTGCATTGCAATAATCAATGCTTAATTGGTCTTTTATAGAGCCTCCGGGTTGTATAACAGCAGTTATTCCTGCTTTTCCGGCAATCTCCACGCAATCTGGAAATGGGAAAAAAGCGTCACTTGCCATTACCGCACCTTTAAGGTCAAAATTAAAAGACCGCGCTTTATCAATCGCATGTTGCAAGGCATCAACACGAGAGGTCTCTCCTGTACCACTT
>JBALXG010000211.1:0-5526 GCA_036961055.1 Leeuwenhoekiella sp.
CTTGTGTGAGCCAGTTTCTGTCTAAAGCTTTTCCGTTAAGCATGGCAGATTTTACGTAAAAATTATCTTTATCATAATTTTTAACTGAAATAGTAAAGGTTTTCCCTGTGCCAAAATTCAGCATAACTTCCTTAAAAACAGGTGCTGTTAGATAATAAACCGGTTCGCCAATATTTGCCGGAGACAGCCCGATACTGCGCATCACAAACCATGAAGACATAGTGCCTGCATCATCGTCCATCGTGCGTAAATAAGCTCGAGGCTGGTTTTTATAAATATGCCCAACATAAGGATCTATGCCTTTGCTGTTATCATTAAAATAAGCCTGCACAACGGTGTCAAGAAGAATATTGCGATATAATTTCTGCGATTTCCAGGGTTGTTTTGTGGCATTGTAAAGTCCGGGAACCTGAAGATCTGGCTGGTTTGCGTGATTGTAATCAAAATCTTTAAAAAATGAGTCGAGCTGACTGATAAACTCATCTTCGCCACCTGCCAGTTGTTTTAATCCTTTTACATCAAAAGGTACAAACCATCTGTATTGCAAAATCGTACCCTGATATAAACCACGCGCCTGCATGCGATCGATATCATTTTTTGTAAGATCTGCAAAATCCTTATTCCAGTAGGTTTTATAGTTGCGCGCCTTATCCATATATTTTGCGCTCAACTTATCATCGCCGGTGGTTTTTAGAATTTCAGCAATAGCCCAATTATCGTATGAAGATTCTAAAGCTTTATCTGGAGCGCCATAATCCAGCCTGTCAGCTTCGGCTATCAATGAATCTTTAATTTTTTCAAAATCAATTTTATAACCTTTTTTATAGGCGTCAAGCAACACAACCATCGCATGTTCTGTACGCACGGTAGGTGATGGTTCATGCATGGTTCCCCAATCATTTTTTCCGTAAGTGTAAAGATTTGCGATTGACTTTGCAATGTCGCTGTACTGTTCAGGAAAAAGCAATGAAAGCATAGGGAGCTGCTCGCGGTAATTATCCCAGATTGCCCAGCCATTGTAAATATTATAATCTGCTTTTTGAATAGAACCATCAATTGCACTGTAAGTCCCGTCTTTTTCAGAAATTAAATACGGCGATTGAAGACCGCGATAAAGCAGTGAATAGAAAAGATCCTTACGATCTTCTTCTCCTTCAACTTTTATATGGCTTAAAAGCGTATTCCACTCCTGTGCGCTTTCCTCTTTTAACTGCGCGATAGAAACAGCTTCTATTTTTTGTTTAGCATAATCTGTATTTACAGAAGAAAAGCTAAGTTTTACTTCCATAGGAAGATTGAGATCCTTTCTGAAAGCAGATAACTTATGACTTTCGGTTTCTTTTAATAAAGCTGAATTGCTCACCTCTAACGCGTAATAAATGCGATAGACGCCGCGGCTGCACGTGGTTTGTGTATCTATCCAGCCGAGAATTAAATTGTCTTTTAAGGTATGTTCTTCGGCTACAAATCTGTTTGAAAGTGCAAAAGAAAGATCAATGCTAAGCGCGCTTTCAGCTTTAGGAAACTCATAATGCTGAATCCCAAAATTATGTTTAACGCTCATTTGAGCAGAAATTCCATTTGTAAATGCAACCGAATAAAAACCTGGCCGAGCATTTTCTTTTTCCTTTATAAGTACTTTATTATCGCTGGTTAAAACCGGAGTAATTAAAATATTACCGCCGCTACCGGTGCAGCCCACGCCTTCAAGATGAGTATTTGTAAAACCCAGAAATTCTTTTGCATAATGCTCATATCCTGTATGATTGGCAGGATTTGTCTGTGGCCCCATACTCAGCATATTAAAAGGAGTTGAAGCCGAAGGTGACATTTGACCATGATCTCCTGATGATCCCAGAAATACATTTACCCTCTCTGAAGGCTTTTTATCCTGCGCACTAAGATTAAAAGTTGCAAAAAGGAGGATAAACAATGAAAGGAAGAGGGAATTTTTTACAGTAGGAAAATGCATTTGGGAAGTTTGTTGATCAGTTACAAAGATTGAATTTTAGGTTGAAAATGCAAAGCAGATACAGTTATCCTTTCGTAAAATTATTATAAACATTCTTCAAGGTATTTTTCTTTCAAAAAAACGCCTATTAATACATTAAAAACGGCATTTATATGGTGAAAATCAGCAAAAAAAAAGCGACCCTTTTGAGATCGCTTTTTACTTGAAAAACTGGTGTTCTATAAAATCATTCCTCCAGAAACTTCAATGCGTTGGCCATTTATCCATCTCGCATCTTCTGTGCATAAAAATGCTACAACACCACCAATGTCTTCTGGCAAACCAGCACGGCCCAAAGCGGTAAAACCAGCCACCATATCATTTGTTTTTTTATCGTCTCTTACATGACCATTCCCAAAATCTGTTTCTATAGCTCCGGGAGCGACAACATTTGCGGTAATACCGCGTGAACCTAATTCTTTTGCAAGATATCTGGTAAGAACCTCAATAGCACCTTTCATAGAAGCGTATGTTGAAGAACCCGGCAGGGAGAATCTTGCAAGACCAGATGAAATATTGATTATTCTGCCACCATCATTAAGATAAGCTAGTGCCTTTTGTGTCAGGAAAAACACACCCTTGTAGTGTATATTCAATGTGTCATCAAATTGTTTTTCTGTCGTTTCAAGAAAAGGAGCATACAGTGCTGTTCCTGCATTATTGATTAAGAAATCAAAATTTTTACTTCCAGTTTCTTCATGTAGATGTTGTGTTACTTTATTTAAAAATTCATCAAACAACTTGACATTGCTGGTATCTAACTGAAAAGCGATAGCCTTTTGTCCCAGTGATTCAATTTCTGCTACAACCTCATTGGCTTTTTTCTCATTACTATTATAAGTAAGCACCACATCAATTCCTTTTTTAGCAAGGCTTAAAGCCATATCTCTTCCTAACCCACGACTACCACCTGTTACTAAAGCGATTTTATTTTTAACTTTTTCCATAATTTATTTTTAGATTTCACTAAAATTTGATAAAACAAAGGTCTGCCAAAGAGCAGTGTCGTTGTTTGTAAACATCAATCTTTTGTTTGCAAAATTCAAATAAGTCGTCTAAGAACGAAAAACTAAAGGCGTCAACGAAGTTTGTTTTTTAAAAAAGTTAGAAAAGTGAGCCACTTCTTCAAAACCCAGGCTGTGAGCAATTTCAGAAATATTCCAGTCGGTTTGTTTCAGAAGGATTTTAGCTTCCTGAATAATTCGGCTTGTGATAATATCTGTAGTGGTTTTACCGGTATTTTCTTTTAATACTTTATTGAGGTGATTGACATGTATAGCCAGTCTCTCTGCATAATCTTTTGCTGTGCGCAGCATTAATTTTTGGTTAGGAGATTCTATAGGAAATTGCCTTTCAAGCAATTCTATAAAAAATGTAACCACACGTGCAGCGGCATTTTTAGTGCTATGAATGGTTGTCGCGGGTTGTAATTTCTGACCGTTGTGTATGAGCTCAAGCACATAATTGCGCAATAAATCATACTTATACTTATAGTCTGAAGTTATCTCTTTTTGCATTTTACTAAATATTAAAGCTAACGCATCTGCTTCACTATCAGTTATTTCAAAAACAGGATAACCGCCTGCTTGAAAAATGGGCAACTCATCTATTATTATTCCGCTTTTAGCTTTAATTAGAAACTCATCTGAAAATATACAAAATGAGCCGTTCTGGTTTTTATCTTGCGGAATCCAGCGATAGGGCACTCTGGGTGTTCCAAAAAGCAAAGCATTTTTCTCCACCTGTATTATTTTATCGGCGTATTCTGCGCGGTTTTTACCCCGTATCAGGCTGATTTTATAATAAGATCGGCGATTATAAGGCATTACAGCTTTTTGCTTTATTTCCTTTATTGTTTCGGCTATATCAAAAACATTAAAGTGCCCTATTTCTTTGCTTATTCCCGGTGGTAAAAGGCTGGTAATGTCTTTGCCTGTAAAGTTTGCAGCCTCCTGATAAAAGTCTTGAAGTGATGTTTTATTCATTGTATTGCATTTGCAAAATTCAAAGGTAGAAAATTTATGAATGCAGATGGCTATAGGAGTATTTATATATTAATCTATAAGTTATAGTAATCGTCATAAAGTTGGCCTACCTTATACCAAAGGAAACCACCTAATGATTACTGAAATAGAGGTAAATAAGCCAAAGCCTATCGTATTTGATAAGGAAACAAAACCGTTTAAATCTGGCATTGATGTGGCGCTTACTATTGCCGCATTAGAAAAAGGGAAACCTGTTTTAATAGAAGATTTTTATAATAATGGATTATCACTTTTAGAAGAGGTAAGCAAACATCTCAAACTAAAATTACCTAATAAAACCTTTAAGGAACAGCGTGCTTTCAGATCAGCTTACCATACAATGTCGAATCTTATTTTGGTAGAAATTGTAGATTATAAGTTGGCCGTTAAGAAATCTCCCGCTATAGGCTGGTTAGAAAAACTATATCCTGACAATAATGATTTCTTCCTGCCATTTCCTCAGGTACAAGGCTTAAATAGTGCCTGGCAATGGTATAAAAACGGAATTTCTATTCCTGTACTGCGAAATAAAATTCATCCATATTATGGTACTTACTTCCCTACGCGTTTTGATCATTTAGAGCTTTTTGCCAATTGGTTAAAACGATATAAAGGAGCAAAAAAGACGGCAATAGATGTAGGAATAGGATGTGGCGTACTTTCTTTTATGATGATAGAACATGGTTTTCAAAAAGTGTTTGGTACAGATATAAATCCCAATGCGATTATTGGGTTAACAGAATCAATGAAGAATACTAAGTTGTCTCGAAAGATAGAATTAGATCTGGGACATCTTTTTGGCAAGTGGGAAAAACAAACCGAACTGATTGTTTTTAATCCTCCATGGTTGCCAGAATCATATGATGCTCATAGAATTGATGAAGCCATTTACTATGATAAGAACTTATTTCATGATTTTTTTAAAGAAGCAAAACAAAGACTATTACCCGATGGTAAGATTTTAATCTTATTTTCAAATCTAGCCCAAATAACAAATGCTACAAAAGAACATCCTATAGAGAAAGAATTAGCTGAAGGTGGAAGGTTTAAGTTAGAAAAGTATTTAAAAAAGACTGTGAAGGCTGCTTCTGATAAAACAAAACGAGATCAAAACTGGCGTTCTTCAGAAGAAGTAGAATTGTGGGTGCTCGTCAATAAGGAAACTTTATAGAAAGAAAAGGAGATGAAAAAAACAATCTATACTTTAGACATTAGGATTTGCAAACAGTAATGTCATTTATAAACGGCATTAATTCAAATTGCTACGCGGGTTTAGTTTTTAATTCTCATCTCTAAGTTAGCCATAAATGTAGAAATCTCTCTTGTAAAATCATCCAGAGCGACGGCTGAATGTTTAATATAGCTTACTATGTTTTTTAGTTCAACAAGAGAATAATCTGTATTTAAGTCAAGAAGAATTGAAACACCTAAAATATGAGCGACAGGTTGTCTTACTTTATGTGAAGTAATAAACATCATTTCTTCCAGGCC
>JBALXG010000212.1:0-5479 GCA_036961055.1 Leeuwenhoekiella sp.
CCCAAAAAAAGGTGATGGATATCATCAGGTAATTTATACTGATAATGGACTGGGATTTGATATGCAAAAGGTGAAGAACAAGATTTTTGGCTTGCATCAAAAATTTCATAATCATATTGACAGCAAAGGTATAGGCCTGTATTTAGTTTACAATCATATAAGAAACCTTGGTGGAGATATAAATGTTGAAAGCGCGCCTAATGAAGGAACTACTTTTGTCATTTCATTTAAGGCTTAGATAGGGTTATGTTTACAAAAATAGATTTTTCAGCTATTTTCTCAACTTCTTTAAGATCGTAGCCATAATTGTAAGAGTCAAAAGTGGTAATAAAAGCTGGATTGTATTAGTTGGAGTGTACAACTTCTTCTTCTACCAGAGGCTCAACATAGCCTTTAGGTGGTTTTTTATGCCAGTAAGAAGCGAGAATGGAACCGGTAATATTCATCAACGGCCCAAAAACCGCAGGTGCGAGTCCCATTGTAGCAATCTTACCAACAGAATTGGCAATAGCTGAAGCTAAACCACCATTTTGCATTCCTACTTCAATTGCAACTGTACGCGCATCTCTTTCAGGCATTTTAAAGAGCCTCGCAAACCAATATCCCAATGTATAACCAAAAAGGTTGTGAACTAAAACAATGAGAATCAATAAAGCTCCTATATCAAGAAGACTATCTCTACCGGCGGCAGTAATAACTACAATAATCAAAGCAATACCCACCATAGAAACAATAGGCATGGCTTTATCCATCCACTTGATTTTACCGTGAAAAAGTTTATTAAAAAGAAGGCCTGCACCAATGGGAATAATTATCATTTTAGCGATACTCCACATCATCGCCAGCACATCAATCTCTATAAATTCACCGGCAAGAAATTTCATTAAAACCGGAGTGAGAAAAGGTGCAAGTAATGTCGCAATTGACGTGATGGTAAGAGAAAGCGCAAGGTTAGCTTTCGCTAAATAAGCCATTACGTTAGAAGCGAGTCCGCTAGGCGAACAACCAATTAATACGATACCGGCAGCGATTTCTGGTGGAAAATCGCTGATTTCTGCAAGAGCAAGACCCATAATTGGCATAATAGCAAATTGAGCGACTACGCCAATTAAAACCCCTTTTGGGGTTTTAAAAACCGCCATAAAATCCTTTCCGCTCATAGAAGTACCCATACCAAACATGATGATCTGAATAAGCGGAGTAATTAAGTTGGTCAATTTAAAATCACCTACCTGTATAAAATAAAATGGATAATACATAGCCATCGTCACAGCAGCAAAGATCATAGTTGTGTAAACAAAACCTTTAAGGGCCTTATAACCGTTAAATCCCAGTGCCAGAAACACAAAGAAAGCTATTAACAGTGGTCCGCCAGAATCTATGTTTCCAGATATAGCCATACCTAAAAAAAAGATTAGCAGAAGAATGGCCAAGCCTATAAAAATTGAATATTTATTTAAGTTTTTCAACATAATTATCTTTTAAATATTAGCGGATTTTCGTTCGCCCAGAGCGATTTTATGCCTAAAAAATCAGATTTTAAATGCCTGCCGACCCAGTAACTTCCATTTACCATCCTGCTTTTGAAAGATCAACATATTACCAATGTGAATATGTATAGGATCTCCAGCATTAAGCGCTTCAGAATCAAAAACCTGTCTAACAATAGCCGTATTTCCAGCTATTGTAATTTTTTGATCAGATATATCAATTGAGGTGAAATCGTAATCACCGTGTAGTAAATCGTCTATAAACTCCTCTTTATTCTGCACTTTTCCGCTAGAGTGTCCATAGCTCAACTCATCTGCAACTATGGCATCAAGAGATTCTTTAGTAGGATCAATAATCGCAGCGTTTAAGAATTTAACAGCTTCGGTAAGATTCTGTTGACTTTTAACCGAAGAATTTGAAGTAGCAGTAGAAACTCTCGGTGTTTCCTTAGTTTTCTTTTCTGTTTCTTCACAACCGGTTATTACAAGGCATATAAGAAGTGAATAAAGAATATATCTAGTTTTCATGATTGGTTAATTTATGTTGGTTTATTTCAATTTATAATTTGCTTTCATGAAGATATTATTTAATTCATTGTTAAAGCAAAGGCATATATGAACTCCTGATTTCCGACCTCAATTATCCTCAATCATCTATTGACTTAATAATTGTGAGCTTTTAAAAAATCGTCAAGTTCTTTTCTGGTCATAGGCAAATCGCTATCAGAGTAGTTCTTAATCCATAAAAGAAAATCTGCTTTTATATCATCTGTCCACCGTGTATCTATTTGTCCCGCGGTATATGTCTTTTCGCGTAAGCGTTGAAAACCAAATTGATCTCTAAGATTAGTCACCTCTGAAGAAAGCACGAGTTCATCAACCAGATGAGCCGGGATAAAGACAATACCGTATTTGGTTGCAAGAACGACATCTCCCGGTAGAACCATTGCCCTGCCTATACGTATAGGTGCGTTTATAGATGTTAGCATCTCTTGCTGAAGATAAGAAGGATCATCACCTCTAAACCAACCGTTGAAACCGTCTATTTTTTCCAGGCCTTTTAGATCACGAACTCCGGCATCAAAAATTACCCCATTATTTGAATTTGCGTAAATCGCATTCCCCAGGTTAGAACCTATTAAAGTCCCATCAATAACACGACCGTAGCCGTCTGCTACGTAAACATCTCCCGGTTGCAGAATCTCTATAGGCCATGAGTTACTTCCACCAATTGTATCACGTTTTTCTGAAGCGCCCATTACTTTAATCTGTTTGTTGTAATCTGGTCTTAGCGGCATATATTGTGCGGTAAGAACCCTACCTGTCATTACCTCATCTTTATTAACAATTTTCCATCCACCATCATATTGATTGTTGTAGCCTTTACCACGAAGATATCCCCAGGCTTCTTCAACATTCACATGCTTTAATCTGTTGAGTATGGCATCAGAAACTTTAGGTCTACCATCTGCAGATCGTTCTCCCTTCCATTGAGAAGTCAATGATTTGATATAATCTGGTGTGGAAGCTACGTGCTGGGCCGAAGACCAACTAAACGAAAGGAGACCTATTATTGCTAGAATTATAATTTTCTTCATAACTGAATTAGTTTTTGTAATCGCTATTTTAATAATTAAGAAAAGGAAACCAGTGTGCACTGATTTCCTAATTTCCATTAAGTCATCTCTTAACTAAATGTTCTATCATGAGCTCTTCTCTCATTCCATTGATCTGTAGGAACGAAATAGCTTGTATCCCGAGGATCTATATGCTCTTTTAATACATCTTCATTGAGCTCAATCCCCAAGCCTGGAGCGGTTAGGGGCACGTTAGCAAAACCTTTCTCTATCATTTTGCGGCCATCTGTAGTTACAACAAGATCTTCCCACCAAGGAAGGTCAACTGAATGATGTTCTAAAGCCAAGAAATTTTGAGTTGCTGCTGCACAGTGTACATTTGCCATAAATGAAACCGGTGTACCCGCTTGATGCATCGCCATTGCAATACCAAATTCTTCAGCATAATCGCCTATTTTCTTAGTCTCTAATAAACCACCAGAAGATGCAAGGTCAGGATGAATAATATCAACTGCTCGTGCATGTATTAAAGGTTTAAAATTCTCTAATAAGTAAATATCCTCTCCTGTAAGAGTTGGTGTTTCTAAAGCATCACTAATTGTCTTCCACTGTTCTGTATACTGCCATGGCACAACATCTTCTAACCAGGCAAGTCTGTATTTTTCAAGTGCTTTTCCTAGTCTAATACCATTATTTGCATCAAAATGCCCATAATGATCTGTTGAAAGTGGTATTTCATAACCTACGAGATCACGCACATTTTCTACTATTTGAGCTAATTCTTCAAGTCCCTTATCTGTAATTTGTACTTGAGTAAATGGATGCATCGTATTACCATAAGAAGTAAACTTGCTTTGATCACCCCATTGTTTAAGACTACCATCTGGCTCTTCCCAAAATTTAGAGTTAACAAGAGTGTCTTTTTTACCACGCAGCTCGCCTATAGAAACATCCATCTTAAGCCAAGTGTATCCCTGATCGTTAAGCCTGTAGTTTATTAACTTACGCTGTTCTTCTACAGATCCTGCTTCTGGAGTGTCTGCATATAGACGTACTTTATCCCTATATCTTCCGCCTAGTAACTGCCATGCAGGAACATCATACGCTTTTCCACAAATATCCCATAACGCCATTTCTACACCACACACACCACCCGCCTGTCTGGATGGTCCTCCAAATTGCTTAATCGCTTTAAATATCATCTCAACATTGCAAGGATTCATACCTAAAATTCTGCTTTTAAGCATTAAGGCATATCTCACATCTGATGCATCTCTTACTTCCCCAAGACCGTATATACCCTGATTTGTATCAATTCTAATAATAGCAGTACCACCCATAACTCGAGTAAGCACATATCGCATATCTGTTATCTTAAGATCTGATGGAGCTGAAGATTTTTTTACTTTAGAAGTCGTCTGCTCTATGGTCTCTTCAAAAGAATAACCCATAAAGCTGGTAAGTGCAATACCTCCCAATGCGGTTTTTTTAAGAAAACTACGACGAGCACTGCCGGTATCTGGACTTGCTATCTCTGCATTAAGAGCGGCACCGTAAGCTTTTTCCTCTCTTTTGTTCTTTGCAATTAATTGCTGTAATACATTTTTCATAAAGAATAATATTAGACGGGTTGATTATCCCCTGTGGTTTATTTGATGCGCATTATATAAGGTTTAGGTCTATTGATCCCACCATACGTGAGTATCTAAATTGTCTGGTCCCATTCTGGCAATTGCTGCTTCAACATTGGCATCGTTGACAGCTATTTCTGAAGTTGGATAGGTAAGTCTGTGAATAAAATCTCCTGTAATATCCTGTCCTGGATAGGTATTAGGAGTGAGATCAGGATATCCAGACCTCCTGAAATTTGCAAAGGCTTCGGGACCGTTTAAGAAAGAAGCCACCCAATACTGAGTATTAATTTGCTCAAGTGCATTTGCGCTGTTGTAAGGATTTGCCGCGAGATAAGCTTCAATATCTTCTTCGGCTATTTCAGAATCCTCATCATAATACGCCATTTGCATCATATGGCCTCGCACCCCATTGTCATAATACTCTTCCGGAGAACCAGAGACCCAGCCACGTACTGCTGCTTCGGCTAACAGAAGTTGCGTTTGTCCATAAGTAAGCATAAACATAGGCGAACTGGTTTTTGCAATTCTGGTACGATCTGCCTGACTAAAGGCATAAAAACTTGCTATGCCCAAATCTGACACTACATTTTGAATAGAAATATTATCGTGCCCCATTGGCATTCCTATTTGATCATCTGGATCTGTTGAAGCATTAGCCGTCACCTGCTCAGGACCCGATGAAGCTCCGATGTATCTTACCGCGATAGCCTGAAGACGAGGATCATCTGTATTCTTTAAATAATCTACAAAAGTGTCCACCAGATAATAATTATTAGCC
>JBALXG010000213.1:0-5446 GCA_036961055.1 Leeuwenhoekiella sp.
CATCTTTTTCTTTGGGATGAAGATCATAAAAAAATTGCAGGAGCCTATAGAATGGGACTGGGATCGGTTATTTTTAAAAAGCACGGTATTGACGGTTTTTATCTGCAGAGTCTGTTTCGCTTTGAACCAGAATTGCATAAAATGATGAGTGAAAGCATAGAGATGGGCAGAGCTTTTGTTATTAAAGAATATCAGCAGAAACCCATGCCCTTATTTTTATTATGGCGCGGGATTGTGCATACAACCTTACGCTATCCCGAGCATAAATATCTCATTGGCGGTGTAAGTATAAGTAATCAATTTTCTAATTTCTCAAAATCTTTGATGATTGAGTTTATGAAATCACATTACTACGATCCTTATGTAGCGCAATATATCAGGCCGAAAAAGGAGTTTAAAGTACAACTTAAAGACGCCGATAAAGAGTTTGTATTTGATGAGACCGAAGCAGATCTAAATAAATTTGACAAGATAATTGAAGAAATGGAAACCGGGAATTTAAGGTTACCCGTTTTAATCAAAAAGTACATTAAGCAAAATGCAAAAGTTGTTGCTTTTAATGTAGATCCGCTATTTAACAATGCTATAGATGGATTGATGTATATACGCATTGCAGATCTTCCTGAAAGTACGGTAAAACCTGTAATGGAAGAATTTCAGGCAGAGCTGGAAGGTAAAATGGAAAAAGCAAAACAAGAAGGCGAATCTTAATTCAGGCCTATTTTTAAGCTTCTGCGTTCAAAAATCAGGTTATTATACCATTTTTCGCCGCGTTTCGCCACATTTTCATAATAACCTACTTTCCGGAAACCTAGCTGCTCATGCAAATTTATGCTTGCCGTATTTTCTGGAAAAATATGGGCGGTCAACGTCCAGTAACCCTGTTCTTCACTTTGTTCAATTAAATGGCTTAAAAGCCGTTTTCCAATGCCTTTTCCCCGATTTTTTGAGCCTATGTAAAGTGTGACTTCAGCAACGCCTTTATATACTTCTCTGCTTGATTTTTTGCTTAATGCGCACCACCCAATAATGCTTTCGTTTTCTTCAACTATAAACCTACATTCTTTAACAAATCTGTTATTCCACTCTGGGTAATCGGGAACTTTTGTTTCAAAGGTTGCAATACCAGTTGCCATTCCTTCTTCATAGATCCTGGCTACTTGTGGGTAATCCTGAGCTTTAAAAGGTCTGATTTTAATTTTCAATGACTTGTCTTTTTTGAGATTTTATCTCAATAATCTTTAGGGACAGATTTTAGAGAAAAGCTTTGTCAATAGGTTCCCAAAGCTCTAATTTATTGCCTTCCGGGTCAAGAATCCATCCAAATTTTCCGTAGTCATATTCTTCCATTTCGCCTAAAATTGTTACGCCTTCTTCCTTTAAAACTTTGAGAAGTTCTTTAAGATTTTCTACCCGAAAATTCATCATAAACTGTTTTTCGCTTGGCGCGAAATAAGGAGTATTTTCTTTAAAAGGACTCCACTGTGTAGAACATTTTTTACCGTTTTCATCCTTCCACCAGAAAGTCCATCCATATTCATCAGTAGGGATGCCCAAATGATCTTTATACCATTTTTTAATCTGATCAGGATTTTTAGTTTTGAAAAAAAAACCGCCTATTCCTGTTACTCGATTTTTCATATAAAACAGAATTAAATTGACTCTAATTTAAGCTTTTTAACAGAAAGAGGTTTTTATTTTATCTACGATAGTTTGAGCCAGTTTTATTTTGCTTTCAACCGTCCAGCCTGCAATATGAGGCGTAAGTAGAACATTTTTTGCGGTTATAAGGTACTTTAAAGGTTCTGGCATGTCATCACCTGTAAAGAGATTTTCAAAAGAAAGTTTTTCATATTCTAGTACGTCCAGTCCAGCACCCAATATTTTTTTTGATTTTAAAGCTGCGACAAGATCTGCAGTGACAACACTTTTACCACGAGCGGTATTTATAAGCCAAAAGGATTTTGCAAATTCATCAATAAAGGATTTGTCAATCATTTTATCAGTTAGCGGCGTCCAGGGCGTGTGTAAACTGAGAACATCTGCTTCTTTTTTTAGCGTTGCCAGATCTACCTGAATGGCATTTTTATCACCCATGTTTTCTTTTAAATCATAACAAATCACTTTACAGTCAAACCCTTTAAGTTTTTGAGCAAAAGCTTTACCCATATTGCCATAACCTATAAGACCTACTGTTTTACCTTCCAGCTCGAGACCACGGTTGCTTTCACGATTCCAGTGACCGGCACGCACTTCTGCATCTGCCTGATTAAGATTATTAAATAATGATAAAATCATGCCTAAAGCCTGTTCACCTACAGCGTTGCGGTTGCCTTCAGGCGCAGCGATGAGTTGTACTCCTTTTTCATGTGCATAATCTTCATCTATACTTTCAAGTCCGGCGCCTACGCGTGCAATAAATTTTAGATTAGAAGCTCTGTTAAGAAAAGTACGGTCTATTTTAAAACGACTTCTGATAACTACCCCATTATAATCTGCAATTTTTTCTTCTATTTCCTCTTTTGTAGAACTGTAATCTTCATGATTTATAAAACCACTTTGATTAAGTTGCTCGATCATAAGTGGGTGATTTGAGTCTATATGAAGTATTTTCATATTATATTTTTGGATAATTAGTTTGGGTTTTCACATCGTGAACATCACCGGTATGTTTTGTAGAAAGTTTTTCAAAAAGCATGACCTCAACTACTTCACCATTTAAGGTTGTTGGGCAATGTTCTGTTCCTTTAGGCACAACTATAATTTCACCGGCTTTTACTATTTGTTCGCTTTCGCGAAAGCGCATAATTAAAGTGCCTTTTATCACCTGAAATAACTCATCTTCATCATCATGTTTATGCCACACAAATTCGTCTTTTAATTTGGCCAGCAAGACCTGCATATTATCTACAACTGCAATCTGATGCGGATGCCATTGCGCGCTGAATTTCGATAGTTTTTCTTCAAGATTAATGGTTTTCATGCTTTTTGATTAGTAGAGGTCACTTATTATTTTAGGGATTCGGGTAGGTCTTCCTTCGGGCATACGAAGCAAACACCAGTGCGTTACCGCGCTTACAAGAACTTTTTGATCTACGGCTCTTACAATTTCTGTATTTCGTATGCTTTTTACACCCTCAAAACTTTCAACCCAGGTTTTAAGAATTATAGGTTCGTTTACAAAAGAGGGATTATGATATTTTATATGATGCTCTAGCGCAACCCAGGCATATTGTTTTTGAATATCTTCTGTAGTCTCATGCAGCCAATGAGCCTGCGCGACATCTTGCATCCACTGTAAATACTTCACATTATTTACATGACCCATCTGGTCAATCGCGTCAGCTGGAATAGTTAGGTTTATTTCAAATAGTTGTGATTGCATATGTTCAAATTTACTAAACTTTACGTATAGAAATTGAAGTAATAGGCGGGAATAAAAGATAATCAAGAGCCTCGGGTAATTAAGCCCTCTGGAGGGTTTAAAAGCCTAAAATAATTTTGGCTAGGGAAAAATAAATAAGAATCCCGAAAATATCATTGCTGGTCGTAATAAAGGGGCCTGTCGCAATCGCAGGATCAATACCTTGTTTATGGAGAATAATGGGCACAAAAGTACCTACGAGGGCGGCTACTATGATAACAGATAACATTGCCGCGGCGATTGTTGTGCTTACTAAAATACCAAAACCAAAAATGACACCAAAAATTATCACAAGTGTTCCTAAAGCCGCACCGTTTATCAAACCTATACTTATCTCTTTAAGTAAGCGATGAAACAAACTTCCTGTGACATTGTCATTTGCAATACCCTGCACAATAATCGCGCTTGATTGCACGCCCACATTTCCGGCAACGGCAGCAACAAGAGGTGTGAAGAAAAATAACTCAGGGTGCGTAGCAAGAGCTCCTTCAAAGCTTCGCATAATATTTACAGCAGCAAGACTTCCTACAAGACCCAGCACAAGCCATGGCAAACGGGCGCGCGTTAATTCCCAAACAGTATCATCTGCCTCAACATCCTGAGAAATACCTGCCGCCATTTGATAATCTTTATCGGCCTCATCCCTTATGAAATCTACAATATCATCAATGGTTATACGGCCCACAAGAATACCCAGGTCGTTTACAACCGGGACTGCTTCAAGGTCATATTTCTGCATCAGTTTTGCGACTTCCTCCCCAGGATCTTTAACATTTACAGAATCTACATTGGGAATATAAATATCTGCGATTTTTGTCTTAGTATCTGCGGTGAGTAAATCTTTAAGCGAAAGCCTTCCTATTAGAACATCATTTTGATCTACAACATAAACCGAATGTACCCGGGTTACATTTTGAGCCTGCGCACGCATTTTACGCACACAACCGGCTACCGTCCAGGTTTCATGAACACGCACAAGCTCTTTTGCCATAAGACCACCGGCAGAATTCTCATCATACCGAAGCATCTCAATAATATGCCTGGCATGCTCTTCATCATCAATCTCATCAATAACCTGAAGCTGTATCTCATCAGAAAGTTCTGAGAGAAAATCAACAGCGTCATCAGTGTCAAGTTCATCAAGTTCTCCTGCAATCTCCTTAGGTGTAAGATTGTCAAGCAAGCGTTCACGCAAATCCTCATCAAGCTCCATTAAAGCTTCAGAAGTAGTCTTGCTATCCAGAAGTCTTACAAGATAAGTAGCCTCTTCTACACTTATTTCATCAAGAATTTCTGCGATATCTGCATGGTGTAAATCACTTAATAAAGCGTGCAAAGAAGGATCATCACCCATCTGGATGTGAGTCTCTATTAGCTCGATAAAGTCTTCTGTGATTTCAAAAGCCATACACTCCTATTTTACTGAATTAGTGTTTTTTTTGCCGAACAAATATAACCAAAGTAACAGACTGACTTTAGCTCTTAAAAAATAAATATATGTTAAGTAAAATGAGGTAAATCGATGTAAAAAACCAGAGATTATTGGCTGATTTTCAAGTGTTTTAGGCCGATTTTTGACCTTAAAAACTGCTTTTTTTAGTCAAATTTTAAAAAATTAAGCTAAATCTTTTTCAATTATTGCGGTAAGAGCGATAAAAGCGGGAACGTCAAGCTGTTCAGGTCTTTTGTTGAATACTTCATCTTCACGCAAATTATTACTTAATTCTAGCTGTTTTAAGCTATTTCTGAGTGTTTTTCTGCGCTGCTGAAATGCCATTTTCACCACTTTAAAAAGCATTTCTGGTGTGCAGCCTATGTTTTTGTAATTCGACTTTCGCTTTAAGCGTAAAACACCACTTTCAACTTTAGGTGGTGGGTTAAAAACTTCGGGCGGCACAGAAAACAGATATTCAGCATCATAAAATGCTTGTGTCAAAACTGAAAGTATTCCGTAGGTTTTACTTCCGCCCTGATCGCAAATACGCATGGCAACTTCTTTTTGAAACATGCCCGAAAATTCTG
>JBALXG010000214.1:0-5424 GCA_036961055.1 Leeuwenhoekiella sp.
CCATTATTTGGGAAGTATAAATCACACATTGCTCACCATAGAAAAGCTAAAACAAAGTGGTAACAATATACACGGCATCTTATTTAGCGGCTCAGAAATTGAATCAACCGAATCAATTATCGCAAAAATGTCTGGAGTTACTATTTTAGGGCGAATAGATGAAGAACCTTATTTTGATAAAATGGTGGTAAAGGAATACGCTGAATTATTAAAGGAGAAACTTATTTAATCTTTTCCTCTCCTTTGGGGAGAGGATTAAGGAGAGGGAGAAAATGAACTTAACAGAAAGAGATAAAAAACACATTTGGCATCCATTAACGCAGCACAAACTGCACCCAGAATCTTTGCCTATTATAAAGGCAAAAGGAGCTTTGTTATGGGATGAGAATGGCAAAGAATACGTAGATGCGATTTCATCGTGGTACACCGCTGTTTACGGGCATTGTAATGATTATATCACTAGTAAGGCCTATGAGCAAATGCAACAGTTGGACCAAGTTGTTTTTAGCGGATTTACCCACGAGCCGGCGATAAAATTATCTGAAGAGTTGATAAAAATTCTGCCAGAGAATCAGCAGAAAGTGATGTTTAATGACAACGGTTCTACTTCTACTGAGATTGGTATTAAAATGGCTTTGCAGTTTCATCATAATCAAGGTAATTCACGCAAAACTTTACTGGCTTTTGAGAATGGTTTTCACGGCGATACGCTGGGCGCCATGTCAGTTTCCAGTTTATCTGTATACAACGGACCTTTTGAAGAATTTTTTATTGATGTAAAAAGAATCCCTGTTCCAGATGAAAGTAATATTGATTCTATTCTAAAAATGATTCAGGAGTTTCATGACATTACTCCGCTCGCCGGGTTTATTTACGAACCTCTTGTACAGGGCGCTGGCGGAATGTTTATGTATGAACCAGACGGACTAGAACAGATTCTCAAACTTTGCCATTCGCTAGATATTATTACAATTGCAGATGAGGTAATGACTGGTTTTGGGAAAACCGGAAAATACTTCGCTTCAGATTATTTAGTCGAAAAACCAGATGTGATTTGCCTTTCTAAAGCGCTCACTGCGGGACTCGTCCCAATGGGGATTACGACTTGTACCCAAAGAGTTTATGACGCATTTTATGCAGATGATATTGGTAAAGGTTTATTTCATGCGCATACCTATTCGGCAAATCCTATCGCTTGCGCGACTGCCTTGGCGGCTCTTGATTTATTGAATTCTGACGAAATTCAGGAGAAAATTAAAACCATAATGAGCTGGCATCGTGAATTTGATGCTTCTATAAAAAATCATCCTAAAGTTGAAAATACGCGCCAGCGCGGAATTATTTATGCGCTTGATCTCAATATTAAGATGGAGCGCTACGGTGATTTGCGCTACGAACTTTTTAATTTCTGTATGGAAAATGGAGTTTATTTGCGCCCACTAGGAGCAACGCTTTATATTCTAGCGCCGTATGTGATTACCAAAGAAGAGATGGAAAAAATTTATGATGTAATACTGAAGATTTTAGATAAATTTTAGTAATCCCCGCGATCTAGTTTATGCTCTCGTAAGTCAATCTTTTCACCAGTATCTTCTATCTGAACTTCCAGAATTTTGTATGTTTTATCATCATCACTACCAGAGCTTACAACATATAGTATAGCTGCGCCTTTAGGACCTTTTATTGGCATTTTGGCCTCAGCGGTTTTGTGCCCATTCATAATTTTTACATTATAACTGCCAAAGCCATCTTTTTCTATTGGTTCGCCCAGCTCTGCTTGGACTCTTTTGTTTACCTGTGCAATTTCAAAAGCATCCTCTGCACCGGTGCTTTTTTTAACTTTATTTACAAAACCAAAAACTGCTGTTCCCAGCAAAATGACAACTAGTAAAATTATTGTAAGACAACCGCCGGTAGGGACTACCCATTTCCAGTTGCGCGACCACCAGCTGCGTTCTTCTTTTATAAGTTCGTTATCGAAATTTGGCATAATTTGAATTGTATTACGAATCTAACAGTTATTATGCTAAAAATAAATTTTTAACGGCAGTCCTTTTTTGAAATACTATTTTTGCAGAAGAAATGATATTTGAATTGAAACAACCTATTGCCATAACCGGCTCTTCTTCTCTTTCAGCTTTAGGAAATGATGCTGAAACTATTAGCCAGAATTATGCCCGAAAAAGCCATTTTTTGACCTATAAAGCCGATTTTCAGGCTTGGGTAGGCGAATTATCAGCAGATAACAAGCAAATTATTGAAGCTATACGTGAAGAAAATCGTAATTATCAGGAGCTTGATCCCAGTGTTTTATATGCGATTTATGTTTCGCGCAAAGCGATGAAAATGGCAGGATGGCAAAAAGGAGACGATTTTGGAATTAATATTGGTTCGTCTCGAGGAGCCACTCAACTTTTTGAAAAATATTATTCCGCTTTCGCGAAAGATAACAAAAGCACAACGCTGGCTTCGCCTACAACTACGCTGGGAAATATTTCGTCATGGGTGGCGCAGGATCTGCAAAACAATGGTCCGGAAATTTCGCATTCCATTACCTGTTCTACAGCTTTGCACGCTTTATTAAACGGAGTGGCTTGGCTGCAAGCCGGGATGTGCGATAAGTTTTTAGTGGGAGGAAGCGAAGCGGCTTTGACACCTTTTACCATTGCACAAATGCGAGCAATGAAAACTTTATCTTCTGCGCAGGCGGGAGATCTCTATCCATGTCTTGCTTTTGATTTGGAAAAGACCAGAAATATGATGGTTTTAGGAGAAGGAGCAGCTTCGGTTTGTTTAGAATTGGGCGATAGGGAAAATGCGTTAGCTTATGTAACCGGAATAGGCTACGCCACAGAGAAACTAAAACATGCGGTGTCTATTTCAGCAGAAGCAGAATGCTTTCAAAAGTCTATGAAAATGGCAATTGCAGATGCTTTTGATAAAAGTGATAGTGGGAATAGTGAGATTTCCGACTTCTCGGAAATGACTGCAAAAGTGGATGCGATCGTGATGCATGCTCCGGGAACTATGCTGGGAGACAGTACAGAATTTAAAGCGATAGAGAAAATTTTTGAAGGAAATCTTCCGTTATTAACAACTAATAAATGGAAGATAGGGCACACTTTTGGAGCGAGTGGTTTGCTTAACCTGGATCTGGCAATTCACATGCTACAGATTCAGCAGTTTGTTGAAGTTCCATATATTTCGCCGCAAGGCAAAAACAAACCATTGAATAATATTTTAATTAATGCAGTTGGTTTTGGTGGTAATGCAGTTAGTATTTTATTAAGTAAAGCTTAAACTGCCGCTACTTTATAAACAACATATTTAGTATTTTTGAACTTAGAAGATTTTGCTATGCGACACGATTGGACCCGGGAAGAAATTCTGGAAATTTATAATAAACCACTTATGGAGCTGCTTTATGATGCAGCTACTGTACATCGTTTACATCACGATCCCAACACGGTACAGGTTTCTACCCTGTTATCTATAAAAACAGGCGGTTGTCCTGAAGATTGCGGCTACTGCCCGCAAGCGGCTCGTTATCACACAAATGTTGAAGGCAATGATCTTATGGGTGTGCGGCAAGTTAAAGCACAAGCTTTGCGTGCAAAAGCGGCGGGAAGTTCTCGAGTTTGTATGGGCGCTGCCTGGAGAAATGTAAAAGATGGTGAAGAATTTGATCAGGTGCTTGAGATGGTACGTACGATCAACAAGCTTGATATGGAAGTTTGCTGCACGCTAGGTATGATAACCGAAAATCAAGCGCAACGTCTTGCAGAAGCTGGATTGTACGCGTATAATCATAATCTTGATACTTCAGAAGATTATTATAAAGATGTGATCTCAACACGTGCTTTTCAGGATAGACTAGATACCATAGGCAATGTGCGCAAAACTAATGTTACTGTTTGTAGCGGTGGTATAATAGGGATGGGTGAAAAACTAGAAGATCGTGCAGGAATGTTAGTAGCTCTTGCGACTCTTGACCCACAGCCGGAATCTGTGCCTATTAATGCGCTGGTTGCTGTTGAAGGAACTCCTATGGAAGATATTGAGCCTATTTCTATCTGGGAAATGGTGCGTATGGTTGCTACAACGCGTATTGTAATGCCAGAAACACAGGTGCGACTAAGCGCCGGGCGTACCCAGATGAGTAGAGAAGGACAAGCAATGTGCTTTTTCGCCGGAGCAAATTCAATTTTTGCAGGAGATAAGTTGTTGACGACTCCCAATCCTGATGTAAATGAGGATATGGCGATGTTTAAATTATTAGGACTTAACCCTCAAAAAGCATTTGAGAAAAAAGCACAACCAGAAACTGTAGAGGCTGCTGAATCTGCACATTTGCCTTTAGGTGAAAAACCAAAATGGTCGCGTCCCGGTCATACAATCCCCCGTAATGAAGTGGCAAAAGCCAAATCAAAGGCGTAGTATTTTAAACCAATTTTAATTGAAGTTAACCGAGATAAGTAGAGTTAAAACAATCTCTAAAGAAGAGTTTGTAGAACAATATCTTAAGCCTCAAAAACCAGTGGTGATTGAGCAGCTTATAGGTGATTGGCCTGCCTATGACAAGTGGAACCTGGATTATATAAAAGATATAGCGGGTGAGCGGGAAGTGCCTTTATATGATGATCGTCCTGTTACACATAAAGATGGGTTTAATCAGGCTCATGCTAAAATGAAAATGGCAGATTATATAGACCTGCTAAAAAAAGAGCCCACTACATACCGCATTTTTCTTTATAATATTATGAAAGATGTGCCTTCTCTTAAAAAGGATTTTAAATTCCCAAAAATAGGATTGCATTTACTAAAGCAAATCCCTATGGTGTTTTTTGGGGGCGAGAACAGCAGGGTTTTTATGCACCATGATATTGACTGGGCAAATATTTTGCACTTCCATTTTCATGGCGAAAAACAATGTATTCTTTTTCCGCCTTCAGAAACGGAAAACCTTTATAAGGTACCACACTCTTTAATTACCCGCGAGGACATAGATTTTGATAATCCTGATTACGAGAAGTTTCCTGTACTTAAAAAAGCTGAAGGTTTTATCACGCATTTAAAACATGGTGAAACTTTATATATGCCCGAAGGATACTGGCATTATATGAAATATTTAACGCCTGGGTTTAGTATGAGCTTGAGGGCGCTTCCGCGAAAGCCAAAACATTTAATGCGAGCAGTTTATAATGTTTTTGTTATGCGCTATTACGATACACTTATGCGCAAACGTAAAGGACAAGCATGGATTGATGAAAAAAATGAGCGTGCAGTAGAAGAAACGCATGCTGCTCATGGTATTACGCTCACCTAAACTATTTTTTACAAAAGGGAGAAAAACGTTTTAAATTTTAGGGTACTAGCTCTTTTGCTTTGTCATAAACCCAATCTCCGGGCCAACCGCGATACAGG
>JBALXG010000215.1:0-5421 GCA_036961055.1 Leeuwenhoekiella sp.
TAACCATTGAAGTTTTCTAATTCGCTGGGTTTACCATCCGTGATATCGCGCTGCGTAGAAGCGGTGGTTTCAGGATTTTGATTGTTTATTCCTTTAAAAGTATTTTCAACATCAGTTTCTGAAATATTTATTCCTCTAGCTTTGGCAACCGCAAGAATTTCATTTGCCGTATCCTGCATGACTTTGTAGAGGTATTCACTCTCGCGAATTTTACCAATGGGAACCCGGGTTAAACCGCCCAGACCACTTATGGTGCAAATAAAAAGAAACTTTTTCCAGATCTCTGCCTCAATATCATCTGCAATTTTATTAGTAAAACCAGCTTCATCAAATACTTTTTTTATTTCGAGAACGCGTTCTGATTTGCTGTTGTCTATTTCGCCAAAGATCACAATGGGTTCAAAAGCGGGATGCTCAATAACTCCCGGTTCTTTTACGTAGCTAATAATTCGGCATAAACCACCTAAAATCTGGTTTTTTGGCACAATTTTCAGCAGTTTTTCGATGTTATCTGCGCCGTTCTGTAAAGGCAAAATGACCGTTTCGGGCCTAAGATAAGGTTGCAATGCTTTCGCGGAAGCGGAAACCTGCCAGGATTTTACACCCAAAATCACAAGATCTGGAGTCGTTATTTCAGTTAAATCATCTGTTGCAAGATCTGGAATTGCAGTAAAATTGCCATTCACACTTTTCACTTCTAGCCCGTTTCTTTTAATTGCTTCCAGATGAGCACCACGGGCTATAAAAGTCACATTGTGATTAGTTTTTGCAAGTTTACCGCCAAAATATCCTCCCACGCCACCTATACCATATATTAATATATTCATTACACTGTTTTAAAGTTGAACTCAATTACTTGTTTTACTGATGTTTAGACAGTAAAATCTTTTCTAAAAGTAAATTGAATGTATTTATACAGTCTAAAATACAAAATGGGAAGTCGCATACGTTTAAGAAACAGCTAACTTTATTACTTTTACACAAAATTTTTACAGCCTTTATGCCTTCATCTTTTGAAAAGTATCAAAAACGCCGATTGATTTCTTCCTATTTTTCGGTGGTTATTAGTATTGGGCTGGTGCTTTTTTTACTGGGACTTTTAGGACTTCTTGTTCTTAACACAAAAAAAGTAGCAGACCATTTTAAAGAACAAATAGCACTTACTATTTATTTAAAAGATTCTGCTAAAGACGTTGAAATAAAACAACTTGAAAAAAGTCTTACGCTTGCAGATTATACAAAGTCAACCACTTTTATTTCTAAAGAAGAAGCTGCCGAAGAACATAGTAAAGAAATAGGTGAGAATTTTATGGATTTTCTAGGGTACAATCCGTTGCAAAATTCAATTGACGTGTATTTAAAAGCAGATTTTGTTTCGTCTGATCAGGTAAAAGAAATTTCTGATAATATCTCTGCTAAAGACTTTGTAGAAGAGGTTTCATACGATCAGCCGCTTATTTCATTATTAAATGACAACATAAAAAAGATAAGCCTCTGGATACTTATTATTAGCGGAGTATTTACATTTATCGCAGTATTGCTTATCAATAGCTCGATTAGGCTTTCGGTTTACGCCAAGCGATTTACAATAAAAACCATGCAAATGGTAGGCGCGACAAAAGGTTTTATACGCAGACCATTTATCTGGATAAGTATAAAACTGGGAATTATAGGCGCAATTTTAGCTTTAGCTGGAATGGGAGGCGTGTTATTTTATTTAAATCGAACCTTCCCTGAACTTGATTTGCTGGCAGATAAAAAACTGCTGTCTATCTTGTTTGGCGGTATTTTTCTGGCCGGGATTATTATTGCCTGGTTTAGTACCTTTCTGGCGACGCAGCGATTTTTAAATTTGAAAACAGACGAACTTTATTATTAAGAATACATATTTAAAAAACTCTTTTCTTTTAAAAAGAAAAGGGAAAATTTTAAACCAATAAAATGGGAGAACAAAAACGAAAAAAGCAGAATGAACTGCACCGAAGCACCTTTATTTTCGGCAAGAAAAATTATACGGTAATGCTTATTGGGATAGCCGTGATCGCGCTGGGTTTTATATTAATGTCTGGTGGCGGCAGCGACGATCCTAATGTGTTTAATCCGGATATTTATAGCTGGAGACGTATACGCCTTGCTCCTGCTTTGGTTTTGCTGGGTTTTGGGATTGAAGTTTATGCAATTTTGTTGAATCCTGAAGCCAATAAGAAATAGATGGATACACTACAAGCCATTATTCTGGCGATTATAGAAGGTATTACCGAATTTTTACCGGTTTCTTCTACAGGACATATGATTATCGCTTCTTCCTTTTTTGGCATTGCTCAGGAAGATTTTACTAAGCTTTTTACAATTGTTATTCAGTTAGGAACGATACTTTCTGTTGTTGTTCTTTACTTTAAACGCTTCTTTCAGTCGATGGATTTTTACTATAAACTGTTTGTAGCTTTTCTTCCGGCGGTTGTACTGGGATTATTGTTTAATGATATTATAGACAGCCTTCTTGAAAGTCCGGTAGTTGTAGCGATTTCACTGGTTTTAGGTGGTTTTGTTTTATTAAAAGTAGACGATTGGTTTGGCGATGCCGAAGGAACAGAAATTTCATATCTCACTGCCTTAAAGATTGGTTTCTTTCAATGTCTGGCAATGATCCCGGGAGTTTCCCGAAGTGGCGCCAGTATTGTGGGTGGTATGTCACAAAAACTTTCGCGTACCGCAGCAGCAGAATTTTCATTCTTTCTGGCGGTTCCTACTATGCTGGGAGCAACCGTAAAAAAATCGTACGATTATTATCAAGATGGTTTTGTATTAAGTGGCGACCAGATAAATCTTTTAATAATAGGAAATATTGTAGGTTTTATTGTGGCTTTAATCGCTATAAAATCATTTATAGATTACCTGAGTAAGCATGGTTTTAAAATGTTTGGGTACTACAGAATAATCGCCGGTACCGCTATATTGATCATTCACTTTTTTATACAAGAGTTAACCGTAGTTTAATGACTGATGAAGATTTTAAAGAAGGCCAGGTTCTTCTTATCGATAAACCGCTTAACTGGACCTCTTTTCAGGTTGTAAATAAAGTGCGATGGCTCATTAGGGAAAACTACAAAATTAAGAAGATTAAAGTAGGCCACGCGGGAACACTTGATCCTCTAGCCAGCGGACTTTTAATTATCTGCACAGGTAAATTCACAAAGAGAATAACTGAATTTATGGGGCAGGAAAAAGAATATACCGGCACTTTTACGCTAGGTGCCACTACTCCATCTTATGATCTGGAAACAGAAATTGATGAGACTTTCCCTACCGAACATATTACCAGAGAATTGATTTTTCAAACCTCACATGATTTTATAGGCAGTCTGGATCAGTTTCCTCCGGTATTTTCAGCTTTAAAAAAAGATGGTAAAAGATTGTATGAATATGCTCGTGAAGGTGAAGCTGTAGAAATACCATCAAGACGCGTAGAAATACGTGAATTTGAAATTACCCGTATTGACCTGCCAGAAGTAGACTTTCGCGTAAGCTGTAGTAAAGGAACGTATATACGCTCGCTGGCTCATGATTTTGGCGCAGCACTTCAAAGTGGCGCGCATCTTTCGGCATTGCGTCGCACGAGAATAGGAAATTATAAGGTTGAAGATGCGATTACGGTAGAAGAATTTGAAAGTAAACACAGTATTAAAGTTTAAAAAATCGGCTTTTTAGGCTGAAAATCGGCTTAAAATGACAGATTTATGACCAATTTAAGAGCTTAGAGTGTTTCCTTTACGTTAATAGGTTTTAGACTTTTAAGTTTGATTAACTTTAAAAAAATGTATATAAGCCCTCAGGATAAATCTTTACTTATCACCTTCTCAGGTGCAGGGATGCTTATAATTATATTTTTCTTTAGCAATTTAAAACCTTTTGATAAACAGCCCGAAGAAGAATTCTTAACAATCCCCGTGATTGAAGAAGTCCCTGAGCCTAAAACAGAAGAGGAAGTAAAAGAACTTTCTGAACAGGAAATAAAAGACTTGAAAATTACACATCAGGCTTTTAACAGCGAAAGGTTGCAGCGTGAGGCAAATCAATATTTTCAGGAACAAGACAAGATATCTGAAGCTTTAGAAAACGCTTCTGAAAATACAACAGAAGAAAACGAAGATAATTCTGATCTGGCTTACACAGATTACCAGAGTAAAATTGAAGCCTTAAAGGCTCAGGCCAAAAAGGAAAAATCAAGTGGTGATGATAGCAAGCCAGAAAAAGCGCATGTAAGTACAAGTGGTTATCGTAGAAGTACCGTAAGTTATATCCTTAGCGGCCGGGACGCTTTACAAATTCCTAACCCTGTTTACACGTGTAGTGGCACTGGTAAGGTTGTTATAAATATTGAGGTGAGTTCATCAGGCACTGTTACTAAAAGCAGTTATAATAAAAAAGCATCTTCCACGACAGATGGCTGCCTTGTAGATCAGGCGCTAGAATATGCTGAAAGGGCGTATTTTAATAAAGCCAGCCGTAATAATCAGCTGGGCAGTATCACTTTTGAATTTCAGGGTTAGCAATATTATTGCCTTAAATCTGAACCAACTGTTCCTGCAGTGAGATTATATCTTCGGCAGTGGTTTGCCCTTTATCATTGTTGTACCAGATTTGCAGTTCTTCTTTAAAATCTGGTGTAAGCAATCCTTTTTCAGCTTTATAATCATCAACAAGATCTGCGGCTACTGAAGGTCGCGGACCCCAACTACCTAAAATACGTTTGCTCTCTGCATCCTGTATAATTAGTTTTGGGATAGACATCGCGCCATTAGTCAAAAAAGCATCCATCAACTGCGTATTATCATCACGCAGAATAATCTGCAAATTTATATTGGGCGAAAGCTCAGCCAGCTTATTCATTACCGGGATTATGTGCGCTGCGTCACCACACCAACTTTCAGTAAGTATAAGCCAGTTTAGTGGTGCTGTTATTTGCTCGATTCTGTTTTTATGATTTTCGCTTAGTTTAAAGGTTTTATCCCACCTTTTCATCCTGCGATTATTTAAAATAGTATAGTTTGAAAGTGCTTCGGTTTGTGTGTGGCCGGTACTTGTAAAGGAGTCTGCATGATTTTCTACAAGAACCCGATATTCAGGATACGTTAAACCATTTTTAAGTGCTTGCTTTATGAGTTCTTCAAGTTCAATCTCTAACATTTGTATGTTACTTCTCATTAATTGTATCGGGAAAATTATATCCTTTGATTTAAAATTAAATATCACCTCAAAAATAATATCTTTAAAGCTCTAAAATTGTTAAGAATGACCCAACAAAAATGCGGCTGGTGTTTAGGAGACCCTTTGTATGAAGCTTATCACGATACCGAATGGGGTGTTCCTGTGCACGACGACGAAACTCTTTTTGAATTTTTAATTTTAGAAACTTTTCAG
>JBALXG010000216.1:0-5420 GCA_036961055.1 Leeuwenhoekiella sp.
CTGATGTGTCTTTCTTAAAATCTGCCGCCAGATAAGCCACTTTTAAACTTTTGATATCTCTTGCGGGATTTGCTGAATATGGCGCTTCAATTATTGATTTGTCATCTTCAGTTTTACCCAAAATATATTTAAAAACAATGGCGCAATCTTCGGCAGATCTGCAAATAGTCCCAACTTTATCCATGGACCAGGAAAGTGACATCACGCCAGTTCTGCTTACACGACCATAAGTAGGTCGTAATCCAGAAAGGCCACATTTATTACTTGGCGAAACAATAGATCCTAACGTTTCTGTTCCCAGTGAAAACGCAACTAATCCCGCAGCAGTAGCCGAAGCAGATCCTGCTGAAGAACCGCTCGCACCTTGAGAAAGATCCCACGGATTTTTAGTTTTTCCATTAAACCAGACATCGCCACGCGCTAACGATCCCGAGACGAGTTTTGCAATTAATACGGCGCCCGCAGCTTCAAGTTGTTTTACCACAGAGGCCGTTTCTGCAAATTGTTGATCTTGGTACGGCGCCGCTCCCCAAGTGGTTTTGTAACCTTTTACCGCCATTAAATCTTTTACACCATAAGGAATGCCATGCAAAAGTCCTTTGTAATTGCCATTTTTGATTTCGGCATCAGCCTTGCTTGCCTGCTCCAGAGCAAGATCTTCGGTTACTGTAATGACAGCTTCAAGTTGTTTATCGTATTTTTTTATTCGGTTTAAATAAATTTTTGTCAATTCTACTGAAGTGATTTTTTGATTTTTAAGGAGAAAGGCGAGTTGGCGAATGCTAAAAAATGCAAGTTTTTCCCGATTTTCAGGCATTTCTACCGGTTCTGGCTGCCACTCATAATTAGCTTCAGCAGCTTCAGGCATTTTAAAATCTTTTGGTCTGGGGTCAAAATAAAGCGCGGGAAAAACATTTACATCAATGGGTGTTGCTCTTAATGAATCATAGGCTGAAAGATTTCGCTCCAAATAACCATGCATCGTTTTTATTTTATCGCCTTTAAAATCAAGTCCGTACATTTTTTGCGCGTGCTTAACATCATTTCTACTAAAGCGATGACTGGAGCAAGCGGTTATTATTAAAAGAGAAAAAATGGAAAGGGTTATTTTTTTTATCATCAGATTTTAGTTAGGATTGGCTGAAGTTGCAAATCAAATATAAACTTTCTAAGTAGTTCTACATAGTTCAATTTTCAGGGATTAAGATTCATTTGTCCAGATTGATATTTCCTATATTTGCCGGTTCTTAGAAAAACAAAAATGACAGAACAAGATCAGATTTTTATGCGTCGTGCGATTGCTCTCGCTGAAGAAGGAATGGATAAAAGCGCCGGCGGTCCTTTTGGCGCAGTGGTTGTAAAAAATGGTGAAATAATAGCCGAAGGTTATAATAAAGTGACCTCAACAAATGATCCTACAGCTCATGCAGAAGTTACTGCAATACGCGCAGCGTGCAATAAATTAGGGTCTTTTCAGCTTGATGGTTGTATTATTTACACCTCTTGCGAACCTTGCCCCATGTGTCTGGGAGCAATTTATTGGGCGAGACCAGAAAAAGTGTTTTTTGCCGCTAATCGTGAAGATGCTGCTGCAGTGGGTTTTGACGATCAATTTATTTATGACGAACTAGAAAAGGAAATGGATGATCGAGAAATTCCGTTTTTTAAAGTAATACGTGAAGAAGCGATTCCTGTATTTACAAAATGGAATGAAAAGGTTAATAAAACCGCCTATTAATCGGCTGATTTAGGGTGTTTTTTAGCCGATTTTATTCCATTTTAGGGAGATTTTTCAGAACACTTATAGTTACAAGCATTTGTCCTACATGCCGCTGGCTGTGCTCTGCAGCGTGAAAAAGTAAACCTATAACTGTAGAAGGCAGTTTTTTTCTCCCTACGCTGCGTTTTTCAGTTAAAATTTCGACAGAAGTATTTTTAAGCTGAATAATAGCTTCGTTTACTTTGATACTAAAATTAGCTACAAGTTCATCAACCGTTTTACTATTTGCGGGATTTTCTTCATTTTTAAGAAAAACGAATTGATTTTCATTAAGCTCTTTTCCTTCCGCGTACGTAAGCATTCTGTCAAGAACGCCGCTTAAATGATTTAAGTGAAAACCTACCGAAGCGCGACCGGCGGGTTTTGACCAAAGCAAATCTTGAGGAAAATCCTGAGTATATTTGTAAACATCTTCTTCGGCTTGTTTAAGCGCATGTGCTGCGGGCTGAAGTAGATCAGGAATTTCCGGTAATGAACCCCGAAGCCATACTTCCGGCTGATTTTCTTTAGCTTTCAAATTTTCCTTCATTTAAAATCGCCTGCTTAATATGGGCAAGATGATGATTACAATGCCAGGCATAAATGCCAATATTTTCACTTAAAGTGACGGTTTTATTGTGTTCTGGGTGAATAAATTCTTTAGATAAATCGGCTGGATTTAAGGATTTTAGAAGCAAACCCCATCTTGCATGCAAACCTTCAAGTATTTTTATTGATTGGGCGGGATCACTATCTAAAGAATCTGGAAGTTCTGCCCATCTATCTTCAAAATATGGTTTGATAACAGGTTTATCTTCGGTTAATGATAATTTAAAACGCATAAAACTATTCATATGACTATCTGCACAATGATGTATTATTTGATTAATTGTCCAGCCACCCGGTCTGTATTTCCAGTTCAGTTTTTCGGTAGAAAGATCATTTACAAGAAGTTTGATTTGTAATGGAAAAGATTCTAGTTCAAAAATCCATTTCTCTATTTGCTTTTGATTGTACTTCTCAGGGCGCAGAAATTTCCCAATAGGATATCTTAGTTTTTCAAAATCAATGTTACTTTCCATAATATCAATCTTTAGAGAATTTAAAGGTTAATTAAGTAGCTTAATTTTCGTAAAATTCAATAGGTAAATCATCAGGATCTGCAAAGAAGGTAAATTTTTTGTCTGTGATTTCATCTATTCTAATGGGTTCAGTTAATACTCCATGATTATTGAGATTTTTAATTTCGTTTTCAATATTATCAACTTCAAAGGCCAGATGCCGCAATCCCGTTGATTCAGGTCTTGACGGGCGCGCTGGTGGATCTGGAAAAGAAAAAAGCTCAATCACATATTGATCATTTAGAGCGAGATCAAGTTTAAAGGATTTTCTTGCTGCACGATACGTTTCCTTGATAATTTTAAGCCCAAGAACAGTAGTATAGAATTGTTTTGAAACTGCATAATCTGAACAAATTACAGCGATGTGGTGTATTCCTTTAATTGGCATATTATTTAATTGGAGGTTTCTTTAACTACTGTGGTTTTTGATAAACTGTCATGAAAGCCGTTTTTGACTACGATAAACGAAGTTCTGTCAAACGGTATGAATCGACAAAGTGTTCTTATAAAAATATCATTTAATGAAGGTTTTGATCCGGTTTGGGTAACAACTTTTGTTTTGGTTAGAAATTTACCCAATGTGCGTTGAAATTTATACTCCATAATTAAGTAATAGCTTATAAAAGAACCAAATATGCAGAAAATAAGTCCGCCATTTATTATGTCAATATTTTTAGTATGAATAAAAAGATCTAGAATCAAACTGAAAGTAAATGTAAGAGCCAGCCATACAGCTGTATCCACTATTAAATTCACTAATCGTAGCCATTTGTTTACCGTGAGTTCTGGATCTATCAATATTCTTTGTTCTTTAATTTTAACTCATCCCGCACCAGTTTTCCTGAGGTTGTAATTTCAGATTCTGGCCAGCCTCCATCAGCAGCCGCACCCGGTTTTAAAGCTGCCGCCAATTCTTCTTTATCTGCAATAGACCAGTTGCACCAGGATATTTTGTTATCGTCAAGATATTGCCACCATATCTTAGATTCTGCTTGGTCAATTTCTACATCGCCAGATGCCTGCGTTGTGCCAAATTCTGTCACAAAGAGTGGAACATCGTGAGACAAAGCATCACTGGCAATATCACGTAGCCATTGTTTGTGAGTAGCGGCATAATAGTGCAGGGTGTAGGCAACATTAGGATCGTCAATTTTATTATCTATAACATCATCAACATTTTGTGACCAGTTGCGCGTGCCACAAACTATTATATTATCAGGATCATATTTGCGTATTTCTGCGATTACAGCTTCGTGATACGGTTTTAAAACTTCAGTCCACGATACATCAAGCGGCTCATTAAAAGTTTCATAGATAACATTAGGATAATCTGCATATTTCTGTGCCATCTCGCCAAAAAACGCTTTAGCTTCTTCAACATGATTTTGTGCTTCATGATCGTGCCAGTCTATGATTACATAAATACCTTGCTCGATTGCGGCGTCAATAACGGCAGTAACCTTTGCTTTTTCAGCTTCGGGATTTTTAAGATATCCGTCAAAATCTACCGCCATCGCAGTGCGTATTACTGTGCATTGCCAATCCTCTTTTAACCATTTAATAGCACTGGCGTTGTAGTATTTACCAATCCACTGACTCCAGAAAAGCGACATGCCGCGCAATTGAACGGCCTGGTTGTTTTTATCAAGAATTTTAGTGCCTTCAATATGAAGTTGACCATATTCTTCTACAACAGAAGCGGCGGCAGGAGTAGAAGGTACTTCAGTTTCAGGTTCAGGCTGATTTTCTGCTAAATCCTGATCTGAAGTAGTTGAATTACACGACAGCACGAAAGCAGCGAAAAAAAATAAGATGTATTTCATTTTTATAAAGATTGGAAGAACCCTATTAGGTGTTAGTTATTTTTCACAACAGATTAAAATCAAATGTAAATTTCAAATACTATATAATGATGAATAATTATTTGATGTTGAAATATCGGATTATTTCAGCTAAAAATCGACAGTAAAGGCTTTAAAATCTTGTCTAAAAAAGTGGGCAATACTTTAGGAACATGTATTTTTGAACTGAACATGATAAAAGATTGCGATGCGTATAGAATATGATATAAAGTTAGGCTTTAAAGATGTAATGATTAGGCCAAAACGTTCTACATTAAAGAGCAGGTCACAAGTTAAGCTAGAAAGGGAGTTTACATTTCTTCATAGTAAAACTCCATGGAAGGGAGTTCCTGTTATGGCGGCAAATATGGATACGGTTGGGACTTTTGAGATGGCAAAAGTGCTAGCTAAAAACGGATTGTTTACAGCGATTCATAAACATTATTCTGTAGCAGACTGGAATATATTCATTGTAAATGCTCCAGAAGGAATTGAAAATAATATCGCGATAAGTACGGGAACTGGCGCTAAAGATTCTGAGAAACTAGCGGCTATTTTTGAACATAATCCCCAGCTTAAATTCATCTGTATTGATGTCGCAAATGGCTATTCTGAGCATTTCGTAAATTTTTTAAAGAAAACCAGAAAGCAACATCCTGATAAAGTAATTATCGCCGGTAACGTAGTAACAGGAGAGAT
>JBALXG010000217.1:0-5408 GCA_036961055.1 Leeuwenhoekiella sp.
CAAGACCATTTGCAGAACCGGCAGGAAAAAGCCCTAAAGGTATCTTGAGATCTTCCAGAATATCTGCAACTTGTTTAATAGTACCATCGCCACCGGCTACAAGAATACGATCTGGCTTAATACTATTTAGTAATTCCTTTATTTTTTTGTCATCGTCGTTTCCGGTTGTTTTGTAGACTTCCATTGAATAATCGCGCTTTTCAACTTCGTTACAAACGAGATCTATAAGTTGAGATTTATCACTGTTTCCAGAAATAGGATTAACAATAAACAATAATTGACTATTTGGTTTCATTATTAGATTTTTCTAGTTAAAATTAGCTATTTTAAAAGGACGCAATCGTTAATTAAATATCAATTGGTAAAATTAGATTTAAAACTTTATCGGGGTTATGTAAATGAGAAAGAACTTATTGTCTTTGGGCATGTTTTTAAGTCTTGGGCTCCAGATAAATATAGGTTAGATAGGAAGGGGATACGCCATGCCTTTTCTATAATTCATATGTTCCGTATAAAACCATTAGGCAATGTAGAAATACAGTTGAAGTTTAAAGATATTACGGTTAACACCCGCACAATGGCAGATGGTTATTTTCGCTTTGCAATTCCCTTTAAGCAACATTTAGATAGTGGGTGGCATACCTATACAGTTAGTATTATTAATAAGGACGGAGATTTTAGCATTATAGAACGTGGGGAATTATTAAAACCGTACCAAAGCACACTGGGGATTATTTCAGACATTGATGACACCTTTTTAATCTCCCACAGCAATAATTTTTTTAAAAAGCTATATGTGATGCTGCTGCGAAATATTAATAACAGAAAGATATTTGAGGACGTTGTAGAGCATTACAGATTATTAAGCAAGTCTGGACAAAATGTTGAAGGAGCCTTTAATTCATTTTTTTATGTTTCCAGTAGTGAGTGGAATCTTTATGAATTTATCACCGAATTTGCAGAAATGCATGAGTTGCCCAAAGCGGTAATTAAGCTGAAGAAAATAAAGACCGGCATTTCAGATTTTCTATTTACCGGTAGGGGAAGTCATGATCATAAGTTTGAAAAAATAAAAGATATAATTTCGTATTTCCCAGAATTGGAATATGTTTTATTAGGTGATGACTCGCAACATGATCCTTATATATATGAGCGTATCTGTAAAATTTTCCCGGTAAATATTAAAGCGGTTTATATAAGACAGACCGGGAGAAATCAAAAAAAGCAGATAAATAATGTGCTTTATAACATAGAAGCTATGCACGTTACTACCTGCTATTTTAAGTACAGTGAGAAGGCCATTGAGCACTCAACGAGAATAGGTATAATTGATACAGCCAATTAATCTTCTAAATGTTTATTCAAGGTCGGCTTATTTAAATATTGATATAAGTACAAGAGTTAAAATGTATGAAAATATGGGGGCAATCGCCCAGACTGTAAAAAATCGTTTTACCGTTTTATTACTAAATGTGCTTTTAAAACCATGTTTGCTTACACTTAAGGCAATAAAAGCAGCACCATTTAATTGTACCAGCGAAGTTGGAATTCCCTTGACTACAGACGCAAAAATGAGCAAACTTGCCACGATTATCGCTATAATTGTGGCATAAAACGGACTTACCTCTACAATTTCTTTACCAGTTGACTGGGTAACTTTATGTCCCATTAAAGAACTTCCTATTGCAAAACAAGGAGCCACAATTAAAACAGATAAAATTATTATAGGTAGAAAATTATGAATAGAATCTTTCCCTATTTCATTTGCGGTTAATGAGGCGATGGGAGCTGCAGCATTTGCCACGTTATTAGAACCAATAGAAAAAGCTACATATAAGGATGATAAAATTAATAATGCTTTTAATCCTTTATGTCGTCTTAAATGGGAATAATCATCTGTAAATATTTTCTTTTTTAAAGATGGGAAAATCCATTTTGAAAGAAAAAGCATAATTAAAAAAGAAATGATGGGCAAAATTACCCAGGTAGGAATGATCTCATAAAATAGTTTATGTTTATTTAGACCTTCCAGCGCAGTGGCCGCCCCCGCAATTGATAATACTGTAGACTGACTTGTAGATTGCGGTACGCCCATCAAATTTGAAACTAATAAAGACAAACCAATAGAAAGAAGGATTATAGAAGTATTAAAAGGTGTAAAAAAGGATTGATCAAGAAGGCCTTTACCCAAGGTTAACGAAACTTCTTCCCCGGCGATTAATGCACCGGCGAGCACCATTATTCCAAAGAGACCGGGTATTAAAGATTGTTTTATAACATTTGCTCCATAAGCGGCAGAAAATGCGGGTGACGTTCCGCTACCGCCCATGGTAACAGCCAGAAACATAGCTAGTAAAAAGGGAATTGTTAATACGTTTAAAAGTTGAGACATAGTTTATGATTGATTTTTAGATTAATGTGATGGATTAAAATCAGTAAAAAAATGCCCGGATATTTAAATCTTGAGATTATTAGTTTTCTCTTAAAGTGAATACTTTGGGAATTATGAGAAAGAACATTTTATTTTTTAAATAGTGAATTTTAGTACAATTGGGAGCGACGATTTAGGGTGTTTTGAACTTGTCATCTTATCTGAAAAAGGGCGTGTAAGGTTAAAATAGCTAAAAGTCATTTATGCGGAGTCTGCAATTGATAGAGTTGAAATATTTACCGTCATATACGTTACAATCTTTGTATAAATATACTTTAGTTTCTAACTCGTGCGACAAAGTCAAATAATATTTTAGAAGATTTTAATTTTTTTAATGTACTGAAAATCAACATATTAATTAAAGTTATATAGATCGATATGAGAGGTTAATTATCTTCAGACCCCTTGAGCAGCTTCTGTTTAAAGTGTTCTAGCTTCCATCTAATCATCTAATGATATTTTTATTTTTGTACAGTTGTTTTTACTTTATGTAAAATAAACTTTACAAATAGAATATTTTGATTATATTTGTCAAACAAACTTTACATTAATCAAAATCGAATAAGTATGAAAAATCAAGATTGGAAAACTAAAATTAACACTAATACAAAAGTGTTAGGTTTCTGGACAGCCGCCTGGACGCTATCAATGGCCTTAGCTACATTTGGACCGCGTTATATTTGGGAAGATAATTTAGTATTAACTATTTTAGGAATTGCTTTAAATGCAGCTTTTGGCATAGGTATGATTCTGGCAAACATACGTCACCTTAGAGGTCTTGATGAATTGCAACAAAAAATTCAGTTAGAAGCGATGGGAGTCGCGTTGGGAGTAGGTATTGTTGGTGGTTTAAGTTATAGTTTGCTAGACACAACAAATGTAATTTCTGGTGATGCAGAAATCTCATTTCTCGTCATAATTATAGCGCTAACCTATTTAGTCGGAATATTTATTGGTCTAAAAAAATACAAATGAAAAACAGACTAAAAGTACTTAGAGCAGAAATGAATATGACACAGGCTGATCTGGCAAACGAGGTATTAGTCTCCAGACAAACAATAAATGCTATTGAAAAAGGGAAATTTGATCCCAGTTTACCTCTTGCTTTTAAAATTTCCAGACTATTTAAATTAAGTATTGAAGAGATTTTTGAAGACGAGGTGTAAGTGCAGCACACTTTGCTTAGGCATAAAAAAAATCCATTATAGAAATTCTATAATGGATTTTTTTTAATTCAGATCAGAATAAATTTACTTGCCCCATTCTGTATGAAATATTCCTTCTTTATCAATACGCTCGTACGTATGTGAACCAAAGTTATCTCGTTGTGCCTGTATAAGGTTTAACGGTAAATTACTTGAAGTATATGCTTCAAAATAATTCAAGGCGCTTGAAAGCCCGGGAAGTGGAATTCCACTTTTTGCTGAATATGCCACAAGTTCACGCACAGATGGTAATGTGCCCTGTACTTTTTTTACAAATGAAGGAGCAAGAAGTAAATTAGGCAGATCATTGTCAATAGTAAATGCTTTTGAAATATCTTCTAACAATGCAGCTCTAATTATACAACCCGCACGCCAGATTTTTGCAATTACAGACATGTCAAGTTCATATTTATATTCTCTTGATGCATCTGCCAGCTGACTTAAACCTTGAGAATATGCCACGATAAAAGCAAAATAAAGCGATTCTTCAGCTAATGCAATGAGGTGTTCTTTTTCTATTTCTTCAGGTTCTGGGCGATCGTATAATTTATCTGCTACGATGCGTTCATCTTTTAAAGCAGAAATTTCGCGCATGCTTACAGCAATATCAATTGTTGGTACCGGAATACCCAAATCCATCGCATTTTGAGAAGTCCACTTTCCGGTTCCTTTTTGTTTTGCTTTGTCCAGAATCTTATCAACTAAACGACCACTGCCCAGATCATCCTTTTGCAAAAATATTTCAGAAGTGATTTCTACTAAAAATGATTGCAGACGCCCTTTATTCCATGTTGCAAAAACATCGTGTAACTCATCATTAGATAAACCACCGGCTTTGCGCAATAAATCATAAATTTCTGAAGTGAGTTGCATCATGCCGTATTCTATGCCGTTATGAACCATTTTTACATAGTTTCCGGCAGATTTTGGACCTAAATAAGCAACACAAGGTTCACCATTAAATTTGGCAGAAACCGCTTCAAAAATAGGTTTTACATGTTGATAAGCTTCTTTATCACCACCCGGCATTATGCTTGGTCCTTTGCGGGCGCCTTCTGCACCACCAGAGACACCAGAGCCAAAGAAATGAATTCCTTTTTCTTTTAAATAAGTTTCCCTTCTGTCTGTATCTGTAAAAAATGAATTTCCGCCGTCTATTATAATGTCGTCTTTATCAAGATGAGGCAATAGGCTTTCTATTACAGAATCTACGATTTTACCTGCAGGTACCAGCAGCATAATTTTACGCGGTAAAGCAAGAGCTTCTATAAATGTTTTAATATCTGTTGAGGCATTGACTTTTGCAAGATGACCACCTTCAGTTTTTAAGGCGTCAACTTTTTCCTGATCCAGGTCATAGCCAAAGGCTTTAAAACCATTATCGGCCACATTTAATATAAAATTGCGCCCCATTACACCAAGGCCCACAAGTCCAAAATCATAATCTTTATAATCCATATTGTTGTTTTATTCTTTTTAATTTATCCCGGCTTAATTTAATTAGGAGCCGTGTTTGACATAAATATGCCTTATTTTTACTTCGTTGATCCAAAATTAATCGATAACATCGACTTTTAGCCAGTTTTTAGTATAAACTAACCGGATTTTAAACTGGAAGTAAAAGATTGAAAATAATTATAATATAAATATGCCTACACCTAGTAACAAGACGTCAAACCAAATGCTCATTATTTTTGGGGCATCAGGAGATTTAACAGCAAGAAAACTTATACCCGCTCTATATAATTTATATAAAGGAAAACATTTACCCG
>JBALXG010000218.1:0-5394 GCA_036961055.1 Leeuwenhoekiella sp.
CCCGATTTTTTAATCAGGCTTTGGGTAGAATGTAGCACCTTCTTTCAAAGAGAAAGGGTTGCTAAGGCTTCAGCGGGTCTAATCCCTCGGCCTTTCTTGATAACATTTCACTACGCTTTTGAACTTGATGACAAAGATTGCGAAACAAAATGCAGAAATCCAACATATTCATAGATAATTTTATCTTAATGATAAAAAGCAAGATTTATTTTAATGTTTTTTAATCCATCCAGAGTGTTTACTCACTGACTTTCTCATCAAAAGAAAAAATAATTTCTAATTCATGTCACTTTTGGTCCTGACCTAAGGTTGTTGATTAGCTTCTAAATTTCTACATTTGCGCCAGAAAGAGGAAAGATTTGACTGATTGCAACCTCTGCTATCTGATTATGGTAGAAATAAAAATGCTAAAGGCAGTGTTAACTTCCTAAGGGCGTACCGTCAAATCAACTTTAACGAAATATTAATTGATTCCTCCTAACAAAAATTTTGTTTTGAGGTAGTTTTAAAAACTCGCTTAAAAGGCGAAAAATCAGCTCTGCAGGGGTTAAAATCAGCTTGAATTTAGCCAATACAGAGTTTAAATTAAAAATTGCTGAATGGCTTATTTATTTACATCTGAGAGTGTTTCTGAAGGACACCCAGATAAAATTGCAGATCAAATTAGTGACACATTACTTGACAACTTTCTGGCTTTTGACCCAGAATCTAAAGTAGCTTGTGAAACCCTAGTAACAACAGGACAGGTCGTACTTGCCGGTGAAGTTAAAAGCGACACTTATCTTGACGTACAAACCATCGCTCGTGATGTGATCAATGACATCGGCTACACAAAAGGGGCTTATAAATTTAGTGGCGATAGTTGTGGTGTAATTTCTTTAATTCATGAGCAATCTCAGGATATCAATCAGGGAGTTGATCGTGCTACAAAAGAAGAACAGGGAGCCGGTGACCAGGGAATGATGTTTGGTTACGCTACTCGCGAAACTGAAAATTATATGCCGCTAGCACTTGATATTTCGCACAGGCTTATGATCGAGCTGGCCAAATTGAGACGTGAAGAAAATGAAATAAAATATTTACGCCCTGATGCTAAAGCACAGGTTACTATTGAGTATAGCGATGAAAATATCCCGCAGAAAATAGTTGCCATTGTTGTCTCTACTCAGCATGATCAGTTTGAGGAAGACGACGATAAAATGCTTGATAAAATCAAGGAGGACATCATCAAAATTCTCATTCCACGAGTTAAAAACAGCTTAACGGAAGAACTGGCTAAGCTTTTTAATGATGATATCGTTTACCATATAAATCCAACAGGAAAATTTGTAATTGGCGGGCCACACGGTGACGCAGGTTTAACTGGCCGTAAGATCATTGTAGATACTTATGGTGGAAAAGGCGCGCACGGTGGTGGAGCTTTTTCTGGGAAAGATCCTAGTAAAGTAGATCGTTCTGCAGCTTATGCCGCACGTCACATCGCAAAAAATCTAGTTGCGGCAGGTGTTGCAGATGAAGTTCTAGTTCAGGTTTCTTATGCCATTGGTGTCGTTGAACCGACTTCGATTTTTGTTGATACGTATCGCACGTCAAAAGTTGGCTTATCTGATGGTGACATTGCAAGAAAAGTGCGTGAAATATTTGATATGAGACCAGCAGCGATTGAAGAACGTCTGAAATTGCGTAATCCCATTTACCGAGAAACTTCAGCTTATGGTCACATGGGGAAAGATCCTGTTACAATTACTAAGGTTTTTGAAAGTCCGTATAGCGGACGAGTAAGCAGGGAAGTAGAACTCTTTACCTGGGAAAAACTTGACTATGTTGATAAAGTGAAAGAAGCTTTTAAACTATAAATTTTAAAACGCCGCTTAATTGCGGCGTTTTTTATGCTCTATTATTAAGTATTAGGTTTAACTAAATTTCCTAACTTTAAAAAAACGTTTCTCATGGAAAGTACGATGTTGAAAAAGAAACTTCAAGACAGGATTTCTACCGCAGATTATGACTTGCTGAAAAAGATAGATGAGGCAATTGCGAGCTTTGAGTATCAAAAAGAACAGGATCGCATGATTGAAGAAGCCGAAGAAGATATTAAGGCAGGAAGGGTTTACTCAGTAGAAGAAGTTCAGGAACGCTTTGAAAAAAGGTTTAATGCAAAAAGAAATAAAGCTAACCTCGAGGGCTGAAAGTGATCTTGAGAAAGCTGAAGAATTTTACACTGAGCTTTACGGTTTGGAAAAAACTGAAGAAATAATTCTTTCTCTATTTGAAAAAATTCGGCTATTAAAAAATCCTAATTATGAAAAAATAGGAAGTCCTGATTCTACTTTTTCTCATTTGCAAAGAACATATTATAAAATCATTCATCATCATTGTAAAATCACTTATCGGATAGGTAAGCATACTATTTATATTGTGCGCGTTTTCGATACCCGTCAAAATCCATCAAAAAACTTATAAACTTGGCCCTAATTCTACTCCGTTCTGATAAAAACTACGAGCAATGGCTAAAAGCTTTTGCCGATTTTAACCCTAATTTTCCCGTTTTTACACCTGAAACAGCGAAAAATAAAGAAGATATAATTATGGCACTTTCGTGGAAAGCGCCCACAGGAAGTTATTCCCAATACCCAAACCTGAAAGTTATAGGCTCAATGGGTGCCGGTGTTGACCATCTTTTTGAAGATTCAGAATTACCTGAAAATATCCAACTTACACGCGTAGTGGATAAATATCTGGCAACAGATATGCGTGAATTTGTATTGGCTCAATGCCTAAGCACAGTCAAAAACCTCAACACTTTTAGTAGAAAAGAACCACACTGGGACAGAATGCCATATCGCCGGGTTGCAGATGTAACTGTAGGAATTATGGGACTTGGAGTTTTGGGTCAGGCCGTAGGAAAATTGTTAAATACAGTTGGATTTAAAGTTACAGGTTGGTCGCATTCTAAAAAGGATTTTGATTTTGTAAAAAGCTACACAGGTAAAGCCGAATTAAAGTCGTTTCTGGCTTCCGCCGAAATATTGATCTGCCTGCTTCCATTAACAGAAGAAACTTCGGGGATTCTAAATAAAACTCTTTTTGATCCACTTCCAGATAGGGCTTATCTTATAAACGTTGCTCGCGGCGGTCACCTCAACGAAAGCGATTTGTTAGAGGCGCTTCATTCCGAAAAATTAAGTGGTGCTTCGCTCGATGTTTTTGACCAGGAACCCTTACCTAACGATCATCCGTTTTGGAGTGAACCTAATATATTTATTACACCGCACGTTGCTAGTGTGAGTTCACCGGAATCGATCGTGCCACAGGTTGTCGAAAATTACAACAGATTAAAAGAAGAAAAAGAGTTGCTTAATACCGTTTCGCGAAAGCGAGGATATTGATTAAGCAACCCAATTCATCCTTAGAATTTTCAGAATAGTTTAAATAGTAGGCGTGCCACCAGTCACCTGCACTGTAGAACCCGTCATATAACTAGAATCTTCTGAAGCCAGAAGTACATAAATAGACGCCACTTCTGCGGGTTGTCCCGGTCGTTTTAAAGGCGTGTTTTTACCAAAAGACTGCACTTCATCTTTAGGCATTGTCGCAGGAATAAGCGGTGTCCAGATAGGGCCAGGAGCTACACAATTTACACGTATACCTTTATCTGCTAAAAGTTGGCCGAGATTTGCTGAGAAGTTTTGAATAGCGCCTTTTGTAGCTGCATACGCCAGTAAAGTAGGTTTAGGTTTGTAAGCATTAACCGAGGTTGTATTTACAATTGTGCTACCCGGCTTCATATAAGGTTCTGCGGCTCTGCAGAGGTAAAACATAGAATAGATATTTGTTTTAAATGTGTAGTCCCACTCATCATCTGGAATATCTTGAAGTGATTCTCTAGTCATTTGAAAAGCAGCGTTATTTACAAGAATATCTATCTGCCCAAATTCTTCAACGGCTCGATTTATAATTTCTTCACAATGTTCTTTTTCGCTGATATCACCGGCTACTAATACAGCCTTTTGACCTGCTATTTCAACATATTTGGCTGTTTTTTTAGCGTCTTCTTCTTCACTTAAATAAGAGATTAGCACATTAGCTCCTTCGCGTGCAAAAGCAATAGCGACTGCTCTGCCTATACCGCTATCTCCGCCTGTTATAATCGCGTTTTTCCCCTTTAGTTTGCCTGAGCCTTTATAACTTTCTTCACCGTGATCTGCCTGCGGATTCATTTTATCCTCAGTTCCTGGAGCATCCTGCTTTTTTTGATCAAAAGGAGGTGTGTCATATTTAGTTTGTGGATCTTTCATAGTAGTATTTTTAGAAGGTTGTTGTTTCTTCTAAAATTAGGAATACTAACATGTTCAAATAATAATCTACGCGCTAAATATTTCTTAAAGTTATGCTTTTTGATTTTTGATATTTACAAATTATATTTAACAGAAAGCATCACAATACGCGGTTGTACATAATAGCGAGTGGTCGTACTGAAGGTCTCGTTAAAACTGTCGTTGTTTAAAGAATCTACATCAAACAGGTTTGTACCATCAATATGAAATTCCCATTTGCTGTCGGGTTTTTGATACCACAAACTGGCTTCAAAAAAGGAATATTCATTCTGCACCGTTTTATCATCGTTGTAATAATTGTAATAACTCCAGTCTGCGGTAACCGTGAAGCCCTTTAAAAATTTAAAATCGACGTTAGCAAAAGGCCGGTCTGTGTAATAATTACTTTCAAAACCACCATTGTCATAGCGATTAATGCTTCGGTTATAACCTACTTCTAAATTGGGTGCGGTTTTAAAATTAGTTTCCAGACTTCCCTGATAGCTTTGCGTGAAGTTTTTAGATTTTCTGTAATCTTCATTTATAATATTGTTCAGTTCGCTATATGAAACGTTAGCGCTTAAGTTGGCTTTCAGCTTTCTAAAGGTTTTTTGAAAACGCCCGTTTGCACTTAATGTATTGTCTACAAAATCGCTATTTATAGGCATAGAAACCTGATTGATCTGCTCAATAACCGTTTGGCTTTTTATGGCATCAACACGGCTGGTATAATTCACACCTCCATTTAAATTTGTGAAATTGAACATATTAAAATTAAAATAGTTCAAACTTAAGGTGTGATAAATTGCGTTATCCAGATTTGTATTTCCACGTGCTAAACGGTTATAGTTATTAAATACATAGCCTTCGGCGAAATCATTTACGTCTGTATATTGCGCAGTCATCTGGTAGTTAAAACGTAAACTTTCGCTTTGCTTAAACTGCGCTATCGCATATAGGTCTGGCAAAACCATAGTTTGATTTTCATGCGTGCTCACTCCTACCTGCTCTGTGTCTGTAATATAATCGTGAAAAGTCAATCCCGGGGTAACCGTAAAAATTCCTGTTTTGAATTTAT
>JBALXG010000219.1:0-5347 GCA_036961055.1 Leeuwenhoekiella sp.
ATAATTCAAACGCACGGTTTGGGTAATTTTAAAACTTTAGTTAAAGAAATAGGAAAATCTTCTTCAATGTTAAAATATTTGAACGGATTTGAAAATACAAAAGATAAACCGAACGAAAATTATGCCCGGGAGCTTTTTGAGCTTTTTACTCTTGGTGTAAACAATGGCTACAACCAAAAAGATGTAGAGAATACGGCCAGAGCTCTTACGGGTTACAATAAATGCGAAAAAGATCATAGCCCAATTGAATTTGACCCAAAAACTTTTGACAAATCAAACAAAACAATATTTGGCAGAACAGGCAACTGGGATCATGACGATGTCATAGACTTACTCTTTGAAAAAAGAAAAAAGAAAATTGCTCACTTTATAGCGGCTAAATTTTATCGCTATTTCATAAGTCCTAATGAAGATGCCAATATAATTTATCATTTATCTAAAACATTGATAAAAAAGAACTGGGAAATGGCTCCTATGTTAGAACAACTTCTAAGCAGTGGTCACTTTTTTGACAATGCTACAATGGGTTCTATAATAAAAAGTCCTTTCGATCTTTTTGGATCTTTTATAAATGAGACAAGTTTTATATATAGTTCATCTGAACTTGATGTGATTGATTATGTTGATTATATAACTAAAACTCTAGGTCAGGAATTATTGAACCCCATTGGCGTTGAAGGTTGGCAAGGTGATAGAGCTTGGGTTGACGGCAGCACAATAGGTGCTCGCTGGCAGGGAATGGGAAGAATAGCTACAGATATGTATAATTTTAGGGATGATCCTTTTGTGGATTTTGCCAAAACACTTACAAAAAATAGTAAAGATCCCAACAAGATCACCCGTGTGATTGTAGATTATTTTCTCTGTAAGCCTCTAGATAACAAAGACGCATATGAAACCGCTGTGGATGTATTTAAGGGCGGTGTTCCAGACAATTATTACATTAATAAAATATGGACTTTAGAATGGAATACATCTGCATATCAAGTGTTACAATTGATTAGACACATTATAAGAATGCCAGAATTTCAACTTAAATAAAAAAACATGAATAATCACCATACCTCTCATTTTGAAAATATAAAGCTTGACACTGAGCACGATAAAGAACACCTAAAATGGAATCGCCGAACCTTTCTCCAAATGCTTGGATTAGCAGGAGGAGGCACAATGATGCTAGGAGGTTCTAACATTACTGCAGCTTCTGCCACGCCACTGAATATAGCGCTAAGTGAAAGTGAAAATGATAAAATAATAATCCTCATACGATTAAAAGGTGGTAATGATGGCCTTAATACCATAGTACCCCTTTATGATTATGACACATATGCCAGAAAAAGGCCCACTCTGCGCTTTCCTAAAAATAAACTTTATAAACTTTCAAATGATTTTGGCATCTCTTCATCATTAAGCCCTCTTCAGTCTTTATGGGGTGATGGTAAAATGAAAGTTGCTCATGGTGTTGGTTACCCTAATCAGAATCTTTCACACTATACCAGTGCAGATATATGGGCGACAGGTGATCTGACCACTAGAAGTTCAGTGGGAGTAATGGGTAAATATTTTGAAGGTGTTTATCCAGATTTTATTGTCAATCCACCAAAAGATCCAGCTGCAATACAAATAGGAGATACAGATAATTTGCTTTTTGAAGGACCTGATACTAATTATTCTTTCAGTTTATCCAGTCCTAAACAACTAGCATCAATTGCAAAAAGTGGATGGCTTCACGATCCTGAGGATGTTCCTCCCTGCACTTACGGAGATCAGGTGAAATTTATGAGAACCGTAGTAAACAGCACCCTAAAATATGCTGAATCAATCAACAAAGCAAAAGTGCCGTATCGTATAATTCAGGAAGTAGTTTTGCTAAGCAGCTAGCAATTATTGCCAGAATGATAAAAGGTGGTCTTAGCACAAAAATGTATGTAGTAACATTAAGAGGTTTTGATACTCATGCTAATCAAGCAAGTACGCATAATGCTCGAATGAAAGAATTATCTACAGGAATTAAAAATTTCTATGATGATTTAAAAGCAACCAAAGACGATAAGCGTGTATTATCGATGACATTTTCAGAGTTTGGTAGAAGACTTGAAGAAAATGGATCTAAAGGTACTGATCATGGTGCAGCTTCTACAACTCTTCTCTTTGGGCCAGGTTTAGACGGTCACGGGTTTGTAGGCAAGCATCCTGATCTCAATAAAACTGATAAAACAGGTAATCTTAAAAACACAACAGATTTTCGTGATCTTTACGCTACACTTTTGAAAGAATGGTTATGCGTAGATTCAAATACAGTAGACAGTCTTTTCCCTTCATATAAAAACTCTACTTTACCTTTAGGATTTGAATGTACCTCAGCAACTAAGTCAAGCGCACTTCTTTCTTCTGATAACTTTGGCTCAAATTTAGATTCATTCTATCAGGTTGCCACTTATAATGCTGATCAAACCTATATAGAATTTCGCCTACCTGTGGCTGCAAAAGTTACTATTAAGCTTTACAACATTGTAGGCCAAGAAGTAGCCACACTTAGTAATGATTTCTTATATGAAGGAGTTCATAAAATTAATGTAAAAGAAACTGCTACTATAGACCTTGCGGGTGGTGAATTTATTTATGTAATGCAAACCGGGGGTAAACAATATAGCAGACCTATACTTGTTAAGTAATTTAATAAAATTATCAGACTATTTTAAATTTAAAAAGGGAGCTCGGGCTCCCTTTTTTAAATTTATATGGACTCTTTAAATAACTTCTTACTCTAATTACTACCCAAAACCACGCTTTACAATTAGCACGTAAACCTTACCTTTGCGCTTTATTTTGAAAGTGATTATGACTCAACCAAAAAGATATACGATTACAGCGGCCTTGCCGTATACTAATGGCCCAATACATATAGGTCACCTTGCCGGAGTTTACGTTCCAGCTGATATTTATGCCCGGTTCCTGCGCCTAAATGGCAAAGACGTTGCATACATCTGTGGGAGTGACGAGCACGGAGTTGCAATAAGTATAAAAGCCAAAAAAGAAGGAATCACCCCACAACAAGTGGTTGACAAATATCACGGTATCATAAAAAAATCTTTTGCAGATTTTGGAATTTCCTTTGATAATTATTCTCGCACATCAGCACAGATACATCATGATACTGCTTCAGAGTTTTTCACCAATTTATATGACAAAGGAGATTTTATAGAAGAAGTTGCTGAGCAACTGTATGACCCGGAAGCTGATCAATATCTGGCCGATCGCTTTGTAACCGGAACCTGTCCAAAATGCGGTCATGAGGAAGCTTACGGTGATCAATGTGAAAACTGCGGTTCTTCCCTAAATGCAACCGATTTAATCAACCCAAAATCGACTATTTCTGGTGCGAAACCGGTCTTAAAGAGCACAAAACACTGGTTTTTACCTTTAGATCGATATGAGGATTTCTTAAAAGATTGGATTTTAAAATCGCATAAAAAAGACTGGAAATCTAATGTTTACGGTCAGTGTAAATCCTGGATCGACGATGGCTTGCGACCACGTGCTGTAACTCGCGATCTGGACTGGGGTATTCCTGTTCCGCTTGAAGGTGCAGAGGGAAAAGTACTGTACGTCTGGTTTGACGCGCCCATCGGTTATATTTCTTCTACTAAAGAATGGGCTGCAAGAGAAGGCAAAAATTGGGAAGATTACTGGAAAAAAGAAGATACTAAACTGGTGCATTTTATCGGGAAAGACAACATCGTTTTTCACTGTATCATTTTCCCAAGCATGCTCAAGGCAGAAGGCAGTTATATTCTGCCAGATAATGTGCCTGCAAATGAGTTTTTAAACCTTGAAGGTCGCAAGCTTTCCACTTCAAAAAACTGGGCGGTTTGGTTACATGAATATTTAGAAGATTTTCCGGGGCAGCAGGACGTTTTACGTTATGTTTTAACCGCAAATGCTCCAGAAACAAAGGATAATGACTTTACCTGGAAGGATTTTCAGGCTCGTAATAATAATGAGTTAGTAGCCATTTTTGGTAATTTCATAAACCGTGTGGTGGTGCTTACCAATAAATACTATGATGGCGTTATTCCACAACCTGCCGCATTTAATGAAGAGGATGAAAGAACGCTGGCCGAACTCAAAGCTTATCCTTCAGTAATCGCTAGTTCTATAGAAAGATACCGCTTTCGCGAAAGCCAAAACGAGTTGATGAACGTAGCGCGTTTGGGTAATAAATACCTCGCTGATGCAGAACCGTGGAAAACCATAAAAACTGACGAAGAGCGCACAAAAACAGTTATGTATGTCGCTTTGCAAGTAGCCGCAGCTTTGTCTGTTTTAAGCGAACCTTTCTTACCGCACACAGCTGCTACATTGAGAAAAATGCTTAATCTGGAAGTGAATTCAAGTGATGCTCAAAATGATGGAGCCGAAAATATCTGGGAAAATTTCTCAGAAAAGACAGATCTATTACCTGCAGGTCATACAATTGGCAAAGGCGAACTGCTTTTCAGTAAAATAGAAGATGAACAAATACAAAAACAGTTAGATAAATTGGAACAGACTAAAGTGGAAAACGAAGCCGAAAACCGAAAAGTAGAGCCGCAAAAAGAAACCATAGAATTTGATGATTTCACTAAGCTCGATATGCGAGTAGGTACAATTCTGGAAGCCGAAAAAATGGCTAAAACCAAAAAATTAATGGTTCTTAAAGTTGATACAGGCATTGATGTGCGCACAATAGTTTCAGGAATCGCAGAAAGTTTTACCGCCGAAGAAATTATAGGCAAAAAGGTTACTGTTCTGGTTAACCTTGCTCCTCGTGCGTTGCGCGGTACTGAAAGTCAGGGAATGATCTTAATGACCGAAGATGCACAGGGTAAACTAGTTTTTGTAAATCCAGATACAGTCGGAGCGCTAAATGGTGCTCAGATTAGTTAACTCATTAATTTATATACTCCCCTCCTTGTGAAGGAGGGGAAATTTAAGCTTGCTTGAAAGGGGTGGTTATTTTAAAAACCCTTCAGTCTCATCTTTCTTCCTCATACGCACATATCTCTTTTAGCAATCCTTTATCAAAACATGCTAAAAATCTCCCAAACTACTTAAAAAACAACCTGCTACGCCGCTCATTGCTTAACTTAAAGAAAAATTAAAGTTATGAGCAAAGAACAAAATAAAGCAGCACAAGAAAAATTTGGCGAAGCAATAACAACAGGAAAACTCGAACTCATCCGTGATGTGGTTTCAGAGAATGTTGTAGAACACGATCCTGCACCTAATCAAGGACCGGGACCACAAGGCTACATTGATTTCTTTACTACAATTCGCAGCGCATTTCCAGATTTTGATGTAGAAG
>JBALXG010000021.1:0-14671 GCA_036961055.1 Leeuwenhoekiella sp.
AGAAGTTCTTCAAATTCTGGGCGAAAGTGTAGAAGTAAAAACCCGTTTTCAGTTGAATGACAAATTGTATAAAATGCTGAATGCTGAAAATTTGGCCGTTTATCTCATTTTTACTTTGGTATTGATAATCGCGCTCTTTAATCTTGTGGGTAGCATTATAATGATAATTCTTGATAAGAAATCAAACATCAAAACACTGAATAGCCTGGGGGCAAATTTATCTGAAATAAAGCAGATTTTCTTCCTCCAGGGGGCATTAATGACCGTTTTTGGCGGATTTTTAGGAATTGTCTTGGGGACTTTAGTCGTTGCTGCACAACTTCAGTTTGATCTGGTCATGATCACCTCAACACTGCCATATCCCATGAAGTTTGTGTGGACGAATTTTATCGCAGTTTTTGCCACAATATCTGTATTGGGTATTCTTGCTTCTTTAGCTGCTTCAAGCAGAATTCAGGAAAAACTTCTGGAATAAAAATTCTTTCGCTTTAAGCGAAAACAAAATCAGAGAAAAGTTCTTCTACTTCATCAAAAGCTGCAAAAACATCTGCTGAATCATCACTTGTCACCATTTTCATACGGAATTCTTTAAAATTAGGAATCCCTCTAAAATAATTTGTGTAATGTCTGCGCGTCTCAAAAACTCCCAGTTTCTCCCCTTTCCAGTCTATTGACATTTTTAAATGCCGGCGAGCTGCATCAACACGCTCTTGCATATTAGGAGAAGCCAGAAGTTCTCCGGTTTCAAAGTAATGTTTCACTTCTCTAAAAAACCAGGGATAACCTATACTTGCGCGTCCTATCATCGCGCCGTCAAGTCCGTATTGATCGCGCATGATCATAGCTTTTTCAGGTGTATCCACATCTCCATTACCAAAAACCGGAATGTGCATACGTTGATTGTTTTTAACTTCTGCAATAGGAGTCCAGTTAGCATCGCCTTTATACATTTGCGCTCTCGTGCGCCCATGAATGGCAATCGCTTTGCAACCTACATCCTGCAAACGTTCTGCAACCTCAACAATTTTAATAGAATCTTCATCCCAGCCCAGACGCGTTTTTACAGTTATGGGAAGATTTGTATGTTTTGCCATGGCTTCGGTTAGTGATACCATGAGATCTATATCCTTTAATATTCCAGCACCAGCTCCTTTAGATACTACTTTTTTAACGGGGCAGCCAAAGTTGATATCAATAATGTCTGGCCCAGAAGCTTCTACAATCTCAACACTACGTAACATAGATTCAAGATTAGCGCCAAAAATCTGTATTCCTACCGGGCGTTCTTTCTCATAAATATCTAGCTTCATTACGCTTTTTGCAGCATCACGTATAAGCCCTTCACTTGAAATAAATTCGGTATAAACAACATCTGCTCCCTGCTCTTTGCACAATGCGCGAAAAGGCGGATCACTTACATCCTCCATGGGTGCAAGCAATAATGGAAACTCACCTACCTCTATATTACCAATCTTAGCCACTAAATATTTTTTGCAAAAGTATGAAATCTTATATAATCTAGATTTTAGCTGTTTTATTATGTTTTGCTATAAGAAGTAAGAATACCGTATAAAATGAGGTAAATCTACGGTAACGCACCTCATTTATTAATTACTTAAATATTAATGCGAGAAGTTTTAGCCGTTATAATAGTATTTATAATTTTTACGTGTAACTATATCTAACGGAATAATAATTTCATGCTCAACTTCTTTTCTTAAAACCAGATATTCAAACAATTTCATAGTTGCTTTATACCCCTGTTCTTCGGGGCGTTGACAAATTAAAAAATCTATAATTCCTTTTTCAAGATACTCATCATCTTCCTTTAGATGATCATAACCTATTAAATAAACCTTACTTCCACCACGGTTAAGCAAATATTTAGAAATATAATCAGTTTTTGAGTTAGGAATAAATATTCCTTTTATATCAGGATCTTTATTCAGTACATCATCAAGCTCCTCATTTATTTGATTTGTATCGAAGCCCACGATTAGAAGTTTTTCTGTGGTAACAGATGAGTCTATCTCTCTAAAAAAATCTTTCAAACCATTAACCTTTTCATTAATAATAGCTTCAGAATCCATAATATCCTTTAGATGCAAAATGAGGACTTTACCTACATGAAAACAGTAATTAAAGAGTTGGCCGGCAAGTTGACCACTTTCATACAACGGCTGTTGAATATTACATAGGGAGTCTCTTTCTTCAGTATTTGAATCTATAAAAATAACCGGGCGGTGCTTCTCGTGGCAATCCTGAATAAGTAAGTCTGTCTCTTCAGAAAATTTTGAGGACAATATCAATCCGTCTATATCGCTGTTTATTACTTTTAGTATTTGTTTACGTATCTCATTATTATCCTGTTGATCGTATAAATATTGTTCAATTGATATTGAATATTGCTCAAGTTCAATACCAGCTCTTTCAACACCTTTTAGTGGTAGTTCCCAATAAGTAGATTCCGGAGAGAATTTTGGCAGCAAAACACCGAAAACAAACTTCTTGTTTTTAGATAAATTACTTGCCATTATGTTAGGTGTATAATTTAACTCAGCAGCAACTTTAAGCACTTTATCACGTGTTTTTTTACTTACACCCGCCCTATTATGAATCACTCGATCTACAGTGGCGACAGCAACTTTTGCAAGTTTAGCCACATCTTTTATACCAACGTTTTCTTTGCTGTTTTTCATTTAAAATCTATCCTCCTAAAAATATGTAAAGTAAAGCAACTTAGCATAAGTAAAAAATTATTTGACTTATCGTTATTAAGTTGATTGCTCACCTACCATCAATTCTCGCAAAAATGAAGATGTAACCGTTGAATTGAATAAGGATTATGGTAATAATGAAGAAAAATAATTAAATTTTAAGAAAAATTGGCAATAAGGCTTGTCAGTTAAAATATTAAAATTACTTTAGCGGTAACGCACCTCATTATTACAAAATGAGTGAAAAACAAGGAAAATTGGTGAATTAGTCTAAAATGATTTCATTTATCAAGTCTACAGTTTTATACTGTAGACTTGTTTTTCTAAAACCTTTTACAGCTTAGAAATGATATTTGATTAAATCTTATATTACTTCCTTAAACTTTTGATAAAATATGGTTATAAGCACTTTAGATTATGTAATTATTATCGGGTTTTTTGCCCTTGTCCTCATTATAGGGCTTGTTGTCTCAAAAAGTTCAGGAAAGGACACTTCACAATATTTTTTATCTGGTCGTAATATGCCATGGTGGCTTTTGGGTTTTTCTATGGTCGCCACAACTTTCTCTACAGACACCCCTAACCTTGTTACAGATATTGTGAGAAATAACGGTGTTTCAGGAAACTGGGTTTGGTGGGCTTTCTTGCTTACTGGTCTCTTAACTGTGTTTGTGTATGCCAAATTATGGCGAAGATCAAATGTCACAACAGATATGGAGTTTTACTCTCTAAGGTATGGTGGTAAACCTGCGAGATTTTTAAGAGGTTTTCGGTCTGTCTATTTAGGAGTTATATTTAATATTCTGGCAATGTCAGGTGTTTCTCTTGCAGCTATAAAAATAGGCCAGATAATGCTTGGCCTTTCACCCGTAATGACTGTGGGCATTGCAGGATTGGTAACTGTCCTTTTTAGTGCTATTGGGGGCTTTAAAGGTGTGGTTTATACTGATTTTGTTCTGTTTTTTGTAGCTATCGCAGGATCACTGGGAGCCGCTATTTACCTCGTAAATATTCCTGAAGTAGGTGGTATTGCTAATATTATGACTAATGAAAACGTAATTGGTAAGTTATCCCTATTGCCAGATTTCTCAGATCCTGAAGCCTTAATTGGGATTTTAATTATCCCGTTAACCGTTCAGTGGTGGAGCTCTTGGTATCCCGGTGCAGAGCCTGGTGGCGGAGGTTATATAGCGCAGCGTATGCTGGCAGCAAAAAACGAAAATCACGCTATAGGAGCTACTTTCTTTTTTAATATTATGCATTACGCTCTTCGACCATGGCCTTGGATTTTAGTTGCTTTGGCTTCTCTAGTAGTTTATCCCGATTTAGCAAGCATTCAGACAGCTTTTCCTAATGTTGAGGCAAGTAAATTAGGACACGACTTAGCATATTCTGCAATGCTGACCAAATTACCAAGCGGACTTCTGGGTCTTGTTTTGGCATCTCTGGGAGCAGCTTATATGTCTACTATTTCAACGCATTTAAACTGGGGTTCTTCTTATATAGTAAACGATTTCTACAAGCAACAGGTTAATACAGAGGCTTCAGAACGAGAACTGGTTAATGTAGGTAGAATTTCTACTGTTGTATTAATGGTTGCCAGCGCTGTTCTCGCACTCTTTTTGACTAATGCTATGCAACTGTTTGACATTATACTAATGTTTGGCGCAGGGACGGGGCTTATATTCATTCTGCGCTGGTTCTGGTGGCGTATCAACGCGTGGAGCGAGATATCTGCTATGTTTTCTTCAGGGTTTATTTCTATTATGTTTTTAAATTATGATACCGAATTATTTACAGGGCCAGATGCTGTTTTTCCAGCTTGGAGTAATTTTCCCCTGGTCGTCCTGATAACAACTATAATTTGGGTGGCGGTTACTTTTCTTACGCAGCCGGAAACCAATGCGGTTTTATATAGTTTCTATCAACAAACTCAACCAGGAGGCCCTGGATGGAAAAAAATCGTTTCTGAAGCAAATGCCGAGGGCGTCAAGATTGTAGACAGGAAAGAAAAATGGACTGTCCCTGCAGGGATTTTAGCAATGATCATAGGCTGTTTTCTGGTATATGGATGCCTTTTTGCAACAGGAAACTGGATTTATGGTAATTATCCTCTTGCAATAGGTCTTACAGTAATGGTGATCGTTTTTGCATTCTTACTTATTAAAGTATGGAACACAATGAAAAATAAAATCTTATAAAAAATTATTAATGATAACAAGCAGTATAGATAAGGCAACCGGCTTTGAAAAAAGATTTGAAAATATAAACACGGTAGCCTTTGAAAATTCAGGCGCGGCTTCTAAGGCGGTAGCTCAGGAAATTGCAGATCTTATAAAACTAAAGCAGGAACAAAACAAACCTTGTATTCTGGGTTTAGCGACGGGTTCTTCTCCTAAAAGTATGTATGCCGAATTGGTACGCATGCATAAAGAAGATGCATTGTCTTTCAAAAATGTAATCACATTCAACCTCGATGAATATTACCCCATGGAAGCAGATTCTGTGCATAGTTATGTACGTTTTATGCATGAGCTGTTATTTGACCATATTGACATTCTTCCTGAAAACTGTCATATTCCAGATGGAACACTTCCGAAAGAAAAAATATCTCAGTTTTGTAATGATTACGAGACTAAAATAGAAAAATTAGGAGGTCTTGACTTACAAATTTTAGGTATAGGTGGTAATGGGCATATAGGTTTTAATGAATCTGGATCCTTGCAAAACTCTAAAACCAGATTAGTGGCTTTAGATTATATTACCCGAGTTGCGGCAAGTAAAGATTTTTCAGGATTGAGCAATACACCCAGAACTGCAATTACATTAGGTGTCAAGAAAATCATGGAAGCAAAACGCGTGATTTTAATGGCCTGGGGAGAGGGAAAATCTCAAATCATTAAACGATCTGTAGAAGGAGAAATAACAAATCAGGTTCCGGCCTCATTTTTACAGGAACACAACAACGTTACGTTTGTTTTGGATAAAGAAGCTTCTTCAAAATTAACCCGTGTAGATACACCCTGGTTAGTTGAAAAAATCACGTGGACAGATAAAATGATACGTAAAGCCGTATTAGGACTCGCTCTTAATTTGAAAAAGCCTATCCTCATGCTAACCGATGCAGATTATATTGAAAACGGGATGAGTGATTTACTGGCAGATTCTGGTCCCGCATATGATATTAACATCAAGATTTTCAATAAGCTTCAAAATACTATTACAGGTTGGCCCGGCGGCAAACCCAATGCAGATGACAGCAAACGCCCAGAACGTGCAGAACCTGCTAAAAAGCGAGTTCTTATTTTTAGTCCGCATCCAGATGACGACATCATAAGTATGGGTGGAACTCTTAAAAGATTACAACAACAGGGACACGAAGTACATGTCGCTTATCAAACCTCAGGAAATATTGCCGTGGCAGATGATGAAGCCCTTAGATTTGCAGCTTTTGTTTGTGACTACGACAAAAAATTTGACATAAAAAGTGATGTAGCCGCAAAGATTTATACTAAAGCTTCAGAGTTTTTAAAATCTAAAAAGGTCAGTGAGACAGATATTGAAGAAGTGAGGTTTATTAAGGGTCTAATAAGAATGGGAGAAGCAAGAGCAACAGGAAATTTTGTAGGTATTCCTGATGAGCAAATGCACTTTATGAACCTTCCGTTTTACGAGACTGGTACTATTGAAAAAAAACCAATGGGACCTGAAGATATTGACCTTACCAAAGAACTTATACGAGAAATAAAACCGCATCAAATATATGCCGCAGGCGATTTAGCAGATCCCCACGGAACGCACAAAGTCTGTCTTAACATCATCTTTGAAGCTCTAAAAGAGATCAAAGAAGAGCCTTTTATGAAAGATTGCTGGGTGTGGTTATATCGTGGCGCATGGCAAGAATGGGGTGCAGATGAAATTGAAATGGCCGTACCGATGGGTCCTGATCAGGTTCTGGAAAAACGTAATGGTATTTTTAAACATCAGTCCCAGAAAGACGGAGTTGTTTTTCAGGGATCAGATAGCCGTGAGTTCTGGCAACGTGCTGAAGACAGAAACAAAGAAACAGCTGCGCTCTATGACCAGTTAGGTCTGGCTCACTACGCCGCTATGGAAGCCTTTGTACGTTATCATTTCTAAAAAACCACAACTTAAATACTTTAAATATTCTCCTGATTTTAAAAAGAATTCGGGAGAATATTTCTTGTATTGACCAATTAAAATTTAACTAATAATCTTATGAAATTACTTGCATACAGTAGCGCAAAGCTATGTGAATGGGTTGTTCTCAATAATGAGGGGGAGATTATTTTAGAAACTACTACTAAAACTATCAACCCAACCTTTCAAACTGGCACTCAAATTCAAGATATATTAGTTCAGTCAAAAGAACTTAAAAACCAGAAAAACATAGACAAAGTAAGATTTTATGGCACAGGTTGCGATAATGCAGATTCAATTGATACCGTCTATGCGGTTTTCAAAAAATTCTTTTCACAAGCAAACATTATAATCAAAGATGATCTTGATGCCGCTGTTAATAACGCTGTGGCTCCTAAAGGTGTAATATGCATGCTGGGAACCGGCTCTAAAAGCTGCTATTATGATAGTTCAAACATTTCACGGCGTATTGCTAATCTGGATTATTTAGTGATGGATGATGGCAGTGCTAGTTATTATGGCAAAGAATTACTGCGCGTCTATTTCTATAATAAAATGCCTAAAGATTTAGAAATGCTGTTTGCTTCATCTTTTGATTTAGATGAAAAGAAAATTCTAAGAAGCCTTTATGAGACCGAAAATCCACAGCACTATCTTGCTACATTTGCCGGTTTTTTAATAACTAACAAGCAACATCCCTTATTTCAAAATATAATTAATAAAGGCATAAACCTCGTTTTTGAAAGTCTTTTGCAACCGTATCATGAGGAATTACTTAAGTTTCCTTTAAAATTTATGGGATCAATAAGTCTTTTATTAAAAAATGAGCTAACGCTTGAAGCTCAAAAAAGAGGCTATAAAGCAATTTCATTTGCAACACAACCTGTTGAAAAACTTAGTCAAATACTTTATGTAGATTGAATTAATCTAGAGGTTCAATTATATAGCTAAAAGTATAATCATCTGCCTTTATGGTATATTCTGGTAACGTTCTTGCACCCCAGCTATCAAGCCCGCCTACTCCCATTTGTTTAAAATCCAGCTTTACTTCTATAAAAGGCCTTACATTAATATCTGAAATATGCTTACGTTTATCGGCTAATTCTTGGTCAAAATCGGCTAAATATTGATTGTGCGCGCTAAAATTAAGATTGCCCTGATTACATACTTTAAACCCTTTTCCCTGATTATTTTTAAACGAAACCCACCTTATATCAGTGCGGTTTCCATTTTCCTGAGGCCTTACATATTCCTCATATAAATCTGCTACAGAAGCCTTAAAATCACCTAAAAATGACGCGTTTTTACGATCCCAGTAATTCTCATATGGTCCTCTTCCGTACCATTCTACCGAGTCATATTCCTTTGGAATAACAAAAATATTTCCAAAACGGGGCAACTCTGGCAAACTGTCTGACACGTGCATGAGTTTTGTTTCTACCAGGATCGCTCCTTTATCATTAATTGAATATTTCAGAGATACTTCTGCATTTACATCTTCTAATTCATAAAGTGCTTTTAAGGCAATAAGATGATCTGTTTGTTTTGAAATAGTAAAACTTTTAAGCTGCTGATTGTGCGAAGCTTTTTTCCACATTGAAAGGCGGTTTGGCATTCCGTTTCCTAAATCATTATCATTTGCCGGGCGCCAGAAATTAGCCTTTATAGGTTCTAAAATTAACTGGTTTCCTTTATAAATATAACTGCTTAAAAGTCCGGTTTCAGTATTAAAAGCTATTTCAAAATCCTCGCTTTTCACCTCAGTTTTCTGCTTATTTCGGCTAAAAATCAGCTTATTTTGGTTAGTTTTTTCAAAAGGAATCAGTTGTCCTTTTTGCAGTAAAAATTGTTCTCTGGCTAAAATATTTCCTTTAGCAATAAGCGGTTGATCTCTGGTTGTAGTTGCTAAAATATTGATCAAATATTCGCCATTGGCATCCAGCTTGGGCAAGGGCAAAGTAATGGTTTGTTCTTCGGCAGGTTTAAGAATGTCAACTTTCAGCGGAAGCGTACTCACCACTTTCCCGTCTTTTAATAATTCACAGCTAAAAGCAAACAAATCATCAACGGCGATAAAGTCATAGTAATTGGTAATTTTAATTGCGCCATTTTTAAGATCAACAGGAAAAAACCTAATAAACTGATGCACTTTTTTTACTTCGGCTAAAGAAGGATTAGGCGTGCGATCTGGTCGCACGAGCCCGTTTGCCAGAAAATTAGCGTCATCTTTATATTTTTCGGCACCCAAATCTCCACCAAAAGCCCAATACTTTTTTCCGCTTTTTTTATCTACCGCTGCTAATGCCTGATCTACCCAATCCCAGATAAAACCGCCTTGCATACGTGCATTTTTATAAATAATATCTTCCCAGTAATCCCTAAAATTACCCACGCTATTACCCATTGCGTGCGCGTATTCACTCATAATAATGGGTTTGTCTGTGATTTCCATCGCGTGATAAAGGCGATCTTTCCAGGGATATTGCTGGCAAATAATATCTGTATTCCAGTCGTATGTTTCATCTGGTCCCCAACCGTTCTGCACACGTTCATACTGAACCGGCCGGCTAGGATCACGCTGCTTTATCCAATCGTAAGTTGCGTAAAAGTTCACGCCATTTCCCGCTTCATTTCCTAACGACCAGATAATAATTGAAGTGTGGTTTTTATCGCGCTCTACCATGCGTTTTGTGCGAGCCATGTGAGCCGCCATCCACTCTGGTTTATTGCCCAGTGTTTTATCTGGGTCATAACCCATGCCGTGAGATTCTATATTTGCCTCATCTACGAGATAAAGCCCATATTTATCGCAGAGTTCATACCATTTTTCCGCATTGGGATAATGCGATAATCGCACAGCGTTGATGTTGTTTTGCTTCATTAGCGTGATATCTTCAAGCATAGATTCTTCAGAAATTACGTGGCCGGTTACAGGGTCATGCTCGTGGCGGTTCACTCCTTTTATGTAAATCGCTTTTCCATTTACTAATAATTGTCCGCCTTTAATTTCAATTTTTCTAAAGCCTACTTTTGATGAAATTACCTCACTTACTTCCCCTTTTTTGTCCTTTAAAGTAAGTAAAAGTGTATATAAATTGGGAGTTTCTGCTGTCCATTTTTTTACCTGCGGAAGTTCTTTTTTAAAGGTGATCTGCTTATCTGAAGCTTTAGCATTCAACTTACCAATCAGCGTTTCCGCAATAATTTTTTGATCCCCATCAAGCAATTCCACATAGATTTTTCCTTTTAAAATATCGCCCTTTTTAGCCTTAAAATCGACCGAAAGATCTAAAAATCTGCTTTGATAATCTTCAGCCAGATCACCTTTTACAAAATAATCTGCGATATGAATTTCTGGCGAACTGTATAAATAAACGTCCCTTTCTATCCCGCTAATGCGCCAAAAATCCTGACATTCTAAATAACTGCCGTCACTCCATCTATAAACTTCAAGCGCAAGAGTATTTTTCCCGGTGTGAATATAATCTGTAATATCAAACTCTGCCGGCAACTTGCTTCCCTGGCTATAGCCTACCTTTTTACCGTTCACCCAAATGTAAAAAGCAGATTTTACTGCGCCAAAGTAAATTGTGGTTTTTCGCCCTTCCCAATCTGCCTTAACGGTAAACTCACGCCGGTAACTCCCTACGGGATTATCATCATGAGGAATCTGCGGAGGCTGAGGATTATCTGGTGAAAATGGATATCTGGTATTGATATAAATGGGCGTGCCGTAGCCGTTTACTTCCCAGTTTGCGGGCACTTTAAAGTCATCCCAGCTACTATCGTCATAATCTGTTTTGTAAAATCCTTCAGGCTTTTTAGACGGGTTTTCTACCCACTTAAATTTCCAGATTCCGTTTAAAGATTGAAAATAACGCGAAGACTCCTTTTTATTCTCGATTGCTAAATCCCTGCTTTCAAAGGGGAAAAATGTAGCGTGCGGATTTTCTTTATTAATCTCAAAAACTTCCGGATTTTCCCAATCATTTTGCTGCGCCGTAATTGCAAAATTAACTAACAATAACAGGGCGATAATCACCGATTTTTGCTTGGTTTTACCAGGTTTTTGAGTCATTATTTGGGTTTATTCTGATGTTTTTAATGCTTTCGCGAAAGTAAATTTTTTAGTTTTCTATTACGTCCAGCTCTGCAATGGTAACCGTATTGCCACCGCTAACCTCGCTTTTGGCCACAAAACGAATGTATCTGGCTAAAGCTTTTTTAAATGTTTTTACCTGCAGAATGGGATTGTTTAAAATGTTAGCAAACTCACCTTCAGATCTTTTAACCCATTTTTTTCCGTCTAGACTGGTATAAAATTCATAAGCCGAAATCAGGTTTAGGCCATTTCCTGTCTGTCGCGGCATATAGGTAAAGCCTTTAATATCTTTAACAGCTCCCATATCTATTTTTACTTCCTGCGGCAGCATATTGTCTGTATTTCCCATATCCCAGTCGGTTACAGGATTTCCATCTATAATTCGATTTGCTCTTTCAGGATTTCCGCCGGTTGCTTCAGTCATCTTCCATGATTCTTTTGTTGTACCATATTTTACATTTTTAACCGCACTACTGATTTTTTCAATTGAGTCGAAAGAAATCGCTTTAACTGTAACAGCATTTTTAAGCAGAAAAGGTTTCGAATACTTTAAACTTTTGTTATTAGGCTCGCTTCCATCTGAAGTATAAAAAATTTGATCAGCATTTTCTGCGCTTATGGTCACTTCTCCATTTCTGGAGCGACTAATTTCTGGCATGCGCACTAGTGTGGGAGCGTTAAAAGCTTCTATATTAGAAATAACCGGACAGGCTTTAGCATCTGTAATATTTACGCGTAGCGCAGTTACTGTAACCCGGTCAAAACGTAAAATACGTTTGTAGCCTATCGTGCTTTCATCTGCAATAGTTTGCCAGTTACTATCTATTTTAGCTTCAACAGTAAACTTACGTACCCGCTGACCCAGTTTTATATATTCCTGCAACAGAACTCTGTTTATCGCTGTAGGGTGATCAAAATCAAAGGTAATCGATGCGGTTTTTACAGCATCTGAAGTTGCCCAATAGGTATTTTTATCACCATCGATTAAATTTTCAGGACCAAATTTATTTCCTCTGCTTTGGTTAGCGCTGACTGTACTTTGAGCAAGAAGTTCGGTTTTAAAATCGGCTTTTAAAGCTGTAGAAAATTCATGTAATCGCTCTACATCTTTTTCATTAATAAGGCCTCTGCGATCTGGTGGTATATTGAGAATTAAATTTGCATTGCGTCCCACAGATTCATAATAAATATCCAGAAGTTCTTCTACCGGTTTAATTTTATCGTCTTCAACAGCATGATAAAACCAGCCAGGCCTGATGGAAACATCTGCCTCCCCGGGAACCCATTTTTCACCGTCTTCATGGCCAGACATGTATTCGGTGTAATTTACTTTGCCGGCAAGATCATCTTCCTGTCGCAACAGAGACCAGTTAGTTTTATTTGCTCTTCCTTCTTCATTACCAATCCATCGTGCTTCTGAAGGACCAATTCCCCAAACCAAAGTTTTAGGAGCGACATCATAAATCATTTTATAGGTTTTCTCCCAGTCATAATATTCAAGCGTATTTATTTTTCGTGATTCATTTGCGCCACCATAATAACCAGTTCCTCCATTTGCGCCGTCAAACCACATTTCAAAAACATCCCCATAATTAGTGAGTAATTCTTTAAGCTGATTTCTAAAATAAGTTACATATTCTGGTTTGCCATAATCAGCGCGACTTCTGTCCCAGGGAGAAAGGTATAATCCCAGTTTAAGACCATATTCCCTACAAGCTTCGCCCAGTTCTTTAACCACATCTCCTTTACCATCTTTCCATGGTGATTTTTCTACAGAATGATCTGTATATGCTGAAGGCCACAGGCAAAAACCATCATGATGCTTTGCGGTTAGAATAATTCCTTTCATACTGGCTTCTTTTACAACCCGTGCCCATTGCCGGGTATCTAATGCTGTAGGGTTAAAAATCTCTTCAGGCTCGTTGCCAAAGCCCCATTCTTTATTTGTAAATGTATTTGTGGTAAAATGTATAAAGGCGTACATCTCCATTTCCTGCCAGTCAAGTTGTTTTTGTGATGGCACAGGGCCAAATGAAGCCGGAGGCATTACTGAATTTTGACAACTTATAAACAAACTGTTTAAACTCAATAGAATTACTAAAGCGCTCTTTTTAATTGTCATTTATTATTTTATAATTTGAGGCGTCCTATAACTAAGATAACCTTTGATATTTTTACCTATGAAAATAAAGGGGTATGCTCATTCTTTAACATCAAAAACCTGAAGCTTGTCGTTGTTATTAGCCACGAGGATCTTTTTTGAAGTTTTTCCTTTAAGTACTCCCAATTTCTTCACATCTCCCCGAGCAAAAAAACCACTGTATTGATTACTTATTGAAGTAAAAGAACCTTTGCCATCACCCAGCATAAACAATCCTTTTCCCGCATCACTTCGTGGTGTTTCTATTTCTGAAACAAAAAGATTGCCGGCAGCCAGAAAATCTAAATTTCCATCTTTATTAAAATCGGCTACAATGAAGTCATTAATATTTGATAATTGTGCCTGAAACGGTAGGTCAACTTGTTTAAAATTGCCACCCCCCAGATTTTCTATATAAACGGAAGAGAAAGTTTTAGCCGAATAATGAAGCGATTTTTCAAGGTTTTTTTCGCCATAAACCTCATCGATTTTTAAGGAAGCAAAAAGGTCATACTTTTTAATCTTCTCTTTTAAACTTGGTATTTGCTGGGAAGAACAGGAGAATCCTCGTAATGGATAATGTTGATCGTCACTGTAATAACCTAATACGATATCGCCATTGCCGTTATTATCAAAATCATTATAATAAATATCAAATGGTTCGACTATTGACGTTTTATATTTATAATTGAGACCCAGATTGCCAACAATAAAATCATCGTCGCCATCATTATCAAAATCTCCTTTTTCTATACTAAACCACCAGCCCGTGGTATTATCAAAAGCTGCGATTGATTTTTTTATTAATTGGCCGTTCTCATTGCTAAAAACAGTTATAGGCATCCATTCGCCCACAACAATAAGATCTGTATCGCCATCATTGTCATAATCTGTCCAGACAGCATCTGTTACCATACCAATATTTATCAGGCCTGGCGCTACTTTTTCTGTGACATTTGTCAATTGGCCATTATCATTTTGCAACAACATACTCGATGTGGTTAAAGGATATTGATACGGTTTGTGTCGCCCGCCTACAAAAAGATCAATGTCGCCATCATTATCAAAATCATTTGCAATTACCTTAGAGCCGCTAATTTTTTCAAGATTGAGAATGGCACCTTTATTAAAACTTCCTTTGCCATCATTAAGGTATAATCTATCTGTATAATGCGCATCGTTCGCAGCATACTCGTTGCCGCCACTCACAACATATAAATCCTGAAAACCATCACCATTTATATCTACAAAAATTGCATCTACATCTTCATAAGCTTTCTCTTTTTCCCAAAGATCTGCCGTGGTTTTTGCGAACTTGCCTTCTGCATTTTGAATGAATAATGCCCCGCTATTATTTGCGGCGCCACCATAATAGAAATCGTCAAGGCCATCATTATTTACATCTCCTATTGTAAGCGCCGGTCCCATTTGAGATAATTTATGTGGCAAAAGCACCTGAAAATCGTAGTCGTTGAAATCATTTTCGCTATGCCTTACTTCAACGCCAATTGACTTGTCGTCGTCTATAAAAACTGGAGTTTTTTTAGTTTT
>JBALXG010000220.1:0-5340 GCA_036961055.1 Leeuwenhoekiella sp.
GGACAATAAGCGGACTGTTTTTGAAATTACTATTTGTGTAATTTATACTTCCGGAAAATACAAAAAGTCCGTTGTTTTCAGCTAAAAACGGATTTCCATTTTCTAACCGTAAAAGGGTGTTATTTGAGGCTAAAGGGAAGGTTTTTGATAACGAAGGATATTGAAAATTGCTTACTCTTTTTTCAAAAACGCCTGCGTAAACGGGATGATCATAATTTATTGACGTTATGAGTTTACTTTCTGTATTAATCTGCCCAAAGGGAGCAAAGCCATAAGTGGTTAAAATTTGGTCATAATTAGCGGATTTTGAGCTAATATTAGGGATAAATATCACTTTGCCACCATTATTAGTAAAGCTTTGCAGGGCGATTATGAGTGAAGATGGGATATTATCGATCTCATTGAGAATTATAACATTTTGCTGCGAAATTATACTATAATCCAGATTTTTAAAATCTACCGATTGATAAGTAAATTCTGGTTCTGGATAGAGTTTTTTAAGAAAAAGATCATTCGCATTATTAACGCTCAAAATTTTAAGAGGTGCGGTTTTGTTTATGCTGAAGTAAAACGTATTGTCAAAAAGTAGATTTGGATCACCTAAAGTGAGTTTTCCCTTAAAATTTTCATCTGCAGCAATGCTAAAAGTAGTTGAGGCATCTTGAGAATCTGTAAAAGTTACAGCTGCTTTGGCTTGCAACTTTTCTGCATTAAATAGGGAAATGGGTACAGATGCGTCGCTATTCTGATTGCTATGAACCATAACCTGAAGCTCGTAATCGTTTGCTTTTCGCGAAAGCGCAACACTATCTATGCTTAAATTATTATAATTAACCGGTTCTAATTTTATCCAGTTTTGGCTGATTTTTGGCAGGTTTTGGGCGTTTTTCCAGTCGGCATCCTGAAAATCTGAAATAACAACAAGTTCTTTAAATGTCGCTTCATTATTAGAAAATTCATTTTTCGCTTTAAGCGAAATGGCATCTGGCGTAAGTGAAATAGGGGAGTAACTTATATCTAATAAAGTGTTGCGATCTGTGTCTGTATTTATATTAGAATAAATCTTGTCATTTGTTAGTAAGGTGAAATTTTTATCAGGCGGAATGGCACCAATAATTTCCTGAATGCTTTCTATAAGTAAAGGCCCTTTTTGACCTTTGCTCTGCATACTGAATGAATTATCAAGAAAAATTACAGTCTCGCGTTCCTGAGTGGCTGTATTTGTTTGCGGGAGATAGGGTTGTGCAAAAGCAAGAACTAATGTAGCAATTGCAAGTAACCGCGTACATAAGATTAGCCATTTTTTTATCTGGGAACTTTTACGTGTGTTTTGTGTGACCGCCTGTAAAAACGCGACATTAGAAAACCTTGTTTTTTTAAATCGCCTTAACTGGAATAAATGAACCAGAATGGGAATAAGCAGTAAAAATAAAGCATATAAAAGTTCTGGATTTTTAAACTGCATACGAATGGGGAAATTACCAAAAACGAAAATACAGGTTATTTACCAAATTACAGAGGTAAAGAAATGTCTTTGTTGCGTATTAACATTTAAAATCAAGATTGCTTTTGCTGCTACCTACAACCTGTAAAGGAATATCTTCTTTTCTCACTGTAAAACTAAAAGTTGTACTCTCTCCTAAAACCGAATCTACATTTATAGTTCCACCCAGATTGGCTACCAATTTTTTAACGGTAGAAAGACCGATACCATTACCACGGTTTCCGTTTTTATCTGAGTCTGCTGCGATTTGAAAAAGTTCAAAGATTTGATCTTGTTTATCTTTTGCAATGCCTATACCGTTATCTTTTACGCTGAACATAAAGAAATCATCATCTTCATCATAGGTGAGGTCTATTGTAGGGTTTTCTTTATCATTATACTTAATACTATTGCCTAATAAGTTAATGAAAATCTGACTTAAAGCTGCCCGATTGCAATTTATTGTGGGGTTTTTTTCTGGGAAATTAATCTCGACTGTATACGTGTGATTGAGCATATCTTCAATTTCCTCAAGTAAATGATGAAGGTCAAATTCTTCTCGCTGATCTATAGTAATATTATCGCTTTCATAGTGATCAAGTATGCCATTTATATACTCACTTAATGAGAATGAAGAACTTTTGAGATAGTTAAGATAGTCCAGACCTTTTTCGTCAAGATGCTCTTTATATTTGGCTTTTAATAAATCTGTAGTTGTAATAATATTTGCCAAGGGCATTTTCATATCATGAGAAACAACACCGGCAAAATCTTTTAGCAGCTTATTTTTTGTAATTAAGTTCTCATGTAACTGCTTATTTTCTATATTTTGTTTGTGCATCTCAAACAAATTGATCACCTGGTTTGCAAGTGCTTTTAGAGTCTGGATTTGTCCCTTATTAAGTTTTTTAGGCTTATTATCAAAAACGCATAGCGTTCCCAGGGCATTTCCTTTTGAATCTATTAGCGGAACACCGGCATAAAAAATTGCCTGTGCCTCTCCTGTAACCAGCGGATTATCTTTAAATTCAGGATGTAATCTAGAATCTTCTACAATAAAAATTTCTTCTTTACTTTGAATGGCATGCGTGCAAAATGAGATTTTTCTGGGAGACTCATTAAATTCTACTCCATAGTGGGATTTTAAGAAATTGCGATCATAATCAAGCATAGTGATAAGCGCAATAGGCGTATCGCATATATAAGCTGCGATCTGGGTAATATCATCATAGCTTTTTTCAGGAAGCGTGTCAACAAGTTGGTATGAGTTTACCGCTTCTTGTCTTTTTTTTTCTGATCTCATAAAATTCATTTAATGAAGTGCCTTCTTTACACTAAATTTAAAAGTAGCCCCTTTATCAATATCACTTGTAACTTCTATAGTTCCACCTAGAGAAGTAACTAAATTTCTTACTGTTGATAAACCAATACCATTACCCTTTTTACCATTTATATCCTTTGCATTAGCGGTTGTAAAAAGTTTAAATATGTTTTCATGCTTATCCTGGGGTATGCCCATTCCATTATCTTTTACTGCGATATAATAAAAATTTTCATCCTGTGAAGTAATTATTTTTATAAGCGGTTCTGGCTTATCGTTGTATTTTAAACTGTTAGTAATGAGATTTAAAAGTATTTTATTTATAGCAGATCTATTTGATGTAATGGTCATTTCAGTATCAGGAATATGAATTTCACATTCATGATTTATGTTTAAAAGATCTATTAAATCTTCTACAAGACTATTTAGGTCAAATTCTTCAACGTTGTCAATAACAAGATTTTCACTTTCATAATACGCAAGTAAATTGGTGATATATTCACTTAAAGTGAAAGAAGCTTGTTTTAAATAATGAAGATATTCTTTTCCTTTATCATCAAGACTAGAACTGTATTTCTTTTTAAGAATATCTGCAGTTATAATCATATTTGCAAGTGGCATTTTCATATCATGCGATACTGTACCTGCAAACTTACTAAGTTGTGTGTTTTTTGATTGTAGTTGTTTATGAGCTTTATTTAGATTTAAATTGCTACGTCTCAGTTCAAATAAATTTTCTACCTGAAGAGCAAGATGCTTTAAAGCATCTTTTTGCTCTGGAGTAAGAGAATTAGGCTTTGAGTCTATCACACATAAAGACCCTAATGGTTGCCCGTTATGAGAAAGTAAAGGGACACCAGCATAAAATATTACTGGGATATTACCGGTTTTAGTTAAAGGATTATCCTTAAAACGCTCATCTTTTGTTGAGTCCTTTACTTCAAGAAATTCACTAGGGTTTAGAATAGCATGTGCACAAAATGATACATCTCGATCTGTGCCGCAAATATCAAAACCTACTTTTGATTTAAACCACTGTTGATCTTCGTTTATAAGCGTAATTAGAGCTACTGGAACATTGCATATAAAAGAGGCCAGTTTTGTTATACTATCATAACTAGCTTCAGGTTGTGAATCCAAAATTTCTAGCTCTTGAAGAGCCATTAATCTGCCGGTTTCATCTTCAGCTTTAGCTGGGTATATCATTTGTTAGTTTATTCTTTATAAATAGTGAATTAGAAATACTTTGTATAGTACTAAAGTAAAGTATGTTACAAGCCAATAACACTATAAAAACGGGATAATCTTAAATCCCATATATCAAATAATATTTGGGGGATTAAAGAATTTAAAATTACTCTTGTTTCAATTTTTCCAAAATGGTGGAAAAGCGTGTAAATATACTACTAATTGTTTATGGTTATATTATATATGATGGGTTATATTTAAGAAGAAATTGGCTAAAATAAATCTTTCTCAAATGCACCTAAACCAAAAAGGGCATAATCATATTTTACAGGATCTGAAGCGTCTAATTTTCTTAAATAAGTATCTAACTCTAAAACGGCTTGAGCATCATTTTGTTTTCTATTTAGTAAGCCTAATTGTCTGGCGATGCGACCAGAATGAACATCAAGCGGACATGAAAGTTGAGCTGTCGATAAACTTTGCCAAATCCCAAAGTCAACACCGGCAGCATTAGGTCTTATCATCCACCTTAAAAACATATTTATTCTCTTAGCAGCAGATTTTTTTACGGGATCACTTACATGTTTCTGGCTTCGTTTATCGTGGTCTATAGAAAAAAAGAGTTTCTTAAAATGATGAATAGATTTTTGCAGAGAATATTCTTCAGCATTATTAAAAAAAACACTTTCTAATCCATCATGATTTAAATAGATATTTTGAAGAGCCTTAATAAAGGTAATAAAGTCTGTACCGTTAAATGTTCTGTGAACAAATTTCTCGAGTGATTTTAAATCAGATTCCTGATGTTCATTAATGAAAGAATAGGGTGAATTATCGAGCATTTCTACCATTTTATTGGCATTATTGATTATACTTTTACGATTGCCCCAAGCAATTGTCGCCGTAAGAAAACCAGCAATCTCTATGTCTTTTTTATTTGAAAATTTATGGGGTACCTGAATAGGATCTGTTCCTATAAATTTGGGATTTTCGTAGAGATATACTTTCTCTTCCAGAAAATATTTTAGTTCTATAAAGGTTAATTTTTTAGACAATTCTACCATCAACCATTGTTAATTTCCGGTCGGCCATTGCGGCTAGCTCAGTATTATGAGTAACAATTACAAAAGTCTGATCAAATTTATCACGCAGCTGGAAAAAAAGTTTATGCAGGTTCTCTGCAGATTCACTATCAAGATTTCCTGAAGGTTCATCAGCAAGAATTAATGCGGGATCGTTAATAAGCGATCGGGCTACAGCTACCCGCTGCTGCTCCCCTCCAGAAAGCTGGTTAGGCTTGTGATCAAAACGGTGTGATAATCCTAAAAAGGTCAAAATTTCTTTAGCT
>JBALXG010000221.1:0-5332 GCA_036961055.1 Leeuwenhoekiella sp.
ACATCTGTGACAGACGAACTTGCTGATAATGCAGCAGAAGGTTGTGTGACTTCGGTATTAATTGTTGTTTCACAACCGTTAGCATCTGTTATTGTTAGCTCATAAATACCTGCCGTTAATGATGAAATATCTTCCGTAGAAGCACCATTATCCCAAATATATTTATAAGGTGCTGTTCCTCCATTTACCGTAACATCAACTGAACCGCTGTTATCTCCAAAACATAAAACATCTGTGACAGACGAACTTGCTGATAATGCAGCAGAAGGTTGTGTGACTTCGGCATTAATAATCGTTTCACAACCGTTAGCATCTGTTATTGTTAGCTCATAAATACCTGCTTCTAATGATGAAATATCTTCCGTAGAAGCACCATTATCCCACAAATAGGTGTACGGTGCTGTTCCGCCTTTTACAGCAACATCAATTGATCCGCTTGCATCGTCATAACAAAGAATATCTGTAGCAGACGCCAAAGCCGATAACGCGGCGCCAGGCTGAGAAATTGTTATTTGGTGGGTAGTCTGGCATTTATTAGCATCTGTGATTATTACCTCATAATCACCTGCAGTTAATCCGGTTAAATCTTCGTTTGTTGAGCCATTGCTCCAGTCAAAAGTATAAGGAGCTGTTCCGCCTGCAACTGTAAGATCTGCAGCACCGCTATTGTCACCATAACAAAGTATTTGTCTAACAGACGAGCTTGCAGATAGCGCAGCCGAAGGTTGTTTAACAGGAACGCTTAAAATCAACTCACAACCATTAGCATCTGTAATTGTGATAGTATATTCATCTGAAGATAAACCACTTACATCTTCAGTATTTGCACCATTGCTCCACGAATATGTATAAGGTGAAGTTCCTCCTGAGGCTGTAACATCTATAGAGCCGTTATTGTCACCATAACAAAGATTATCTACTACTACAGTAGTAGCTGCTAAAGCCTGAGCTGGCTGTGTAATTAGTACATTATCGCTTATAGTACAACCTGCTGCATCTGTTATTGAAACAGAATAATTTCCTTTAGGAATTCCTATAAGATCTTCTGTGGTAGCACCATTACTCCATAAATAAGAATACGGCATTAAGCCACCGGTAACAACAAGATCTATAGTACCACTCGCGTCATCAAAACATTTTACATTAGCTACAACAAATGATGATGTAAGATTTGTATTAACAGTTATAGTTGCTGTATCTGCATCATCTTCCACCGGAGTCTGGGCATGAGCGCTGTAAGAAAAAATCGTGATTAACACACCAAAAATCAGTGTTTTTACCCCAAATATTCGGGTACTAAAGCACGAAAATAATCTGTGTAGAAGTAAAAATATTCTCATCTACTTATTATTTATTTGTTGAAAATTGAACATGTTACTTGCCGTTATTTGGGGTTGAATCTGGATCTACTTTTGAACTTCTGATGATCTCTGCAAAATTTACTATCTCGCCACATCCAGGTTCTACATTTACTGCGATTTTAAGGGTTGAAATGTCTCCTTTTTGTAAAACGACACTGTTTAAATCCCAGATTCCTGTGGTACTATCATATGTAGTTCCGCGTGGTACTCTGGAGTTAATCGCGTTATAAGACAATCCTTCAGGCAAATTGTCTTTGGCCTGGATTTGACCGGTAGCACTGGGCCCTACATTTTTAATTATAATTGTAAAAAATATGATATCGCCTACCGTTGGTTTGGCATTATCTACCGTTTTAACAAGTTCCAGATCAGACAGACAAGTTGCATAACTAGTGTTATCTGTCACTGCAGATAAGGTACCTGGATAGCTGGCATCAGAGACACTTCCGTCAGGATTTTGAAATACAGGTGAAGTCCCATAGCGCATATCATCATCTCCCCCTACATTACCATCTGCACTACCATTTTGATAAGCTTCATTTGCATCACTACAGCCATCATCATCACTATCAAGATCGAGATAATCATAAACGCCATCACCATCTGTATCAGGAACTGGCAACGCAACTCCTACAATACCTGAGCAAGGATCTGAATAAGAATAACTTATAGCATCTATACCTGGATCTGAATTGCTTGACCCATTTTTAGAAATTTTAATAAACTTGGCATTTGTAGATAATTTGTAAGTACTGTTTTGAAAACTATTATTATTTGTGAAGCTAACTGCGTTTTTAAAATCAGAGCCGCTCATACTTTGTTCTATCCTTATAGAATTATTGTCTTGCGACCCAAAGCCATTATGTCTTACTATAATATTTGTACCAGAAGGTATTACTCCATCCATTTGCAAAACCACATAATCATTAGCGTTATTTAATTGAGCTGATAAATCATTAGGTGCACCAATAGCTCTGGAAGGATTTGCAACATCAGAGCTTGAATAAAGAGCTGTAGCATAACCGGTTATAGTAGCAGACCCAATACAATATGGATCGTACATATCGCTAAGACCATTATCATTTAGATCACTGTTACCATCTGCCAAACCATTATTATCACTATCTACTCCTCCCGCCTCAATTAAATCATAAATACCATCATTATCTGAATCTAAATCATAATGGTTAAGCACCCCATCACCGTCTGAATCACATAAGGGAACAAGCTTTATATCATCAATGGCAAGGTCATTTCCACAGCCTCCCGGCGCATTATTGATAAGTACTATATCTATAGAAGTATCTGAAGGAGCTGTGCGAAATGTGAACACGTATTGCTCCCAGTTGGCAGGATCTGAAAAAGGTATCTCTCCGGTTGAAGTTGTTCCCAAAACACCAGATTGATCTTCTACCTGAAATTTTACATCTGCGAGTATCATACTAGGGCCACACACATTATCTACCGTTTCCTGAGAATTTACTACAACCATCCAGGCAGAAAATTTGTAGTATGTATTAGGTTCTACCTCTATTGTAGCTCTATAGAATTCACCGGGAGCATAGCTGGCATTTACTACCATCATATACCCATTTGTATCTTCTGGGGTATGATCATTTAAATCCTGCCAATCTCTCTTACCATCGTAAGGTGTATTTGCAATTGCATAATCCCCGTCATTAATATTTAAGCTAGACCTATAGTTATAAGTGGTTATACCTGCTGGCAAAGCCGGACCATAACCAGTTCCTGAGCCAAAATCTTCTGAGAACACATTTGCCGTGGTATCACAGTCTTCAAGTTCTTTGTCATTAGGAATTCCATCCCCGTCTATATCTATATCTACATCATTAAAAATACCATCGCCGTCTGTATCTACCGTAGATTCTGGATAAGAGCAGGTTCCCGGAGGATTTATTGCAATATTTTCCATTACGCAAAACCCTGAAGCATCTGTAACGTTGATGTACATAGTATGGTCTATAATGGGATATGGGCCAAAAGTTGCTCTTTTACCGTATGGAATATTATTACGCACTACATCACCAGAAATGGAATATGTGTCACTTAAATTTGACCCCGTAGGATTTAGAGAAAAGTAAAAAGTATCATCAGATGATGTACCCGTTGTACCATTATTACTACACTCTATATTAGAAAGATTTACATCATTTATATAACATGAAGCAAAGGAGCCATCTAAAAATGGACAACTTACACCAGTACTTACGGGTTGGGCTGCACATTTACCGTTTTGAGTACAACTATAAACTACCCCACTCAAATAAGTTAAAGAGCCTGCATTTGTTCCAAAAATATCCTCCTTTTTAGATATTCCACTTTTAGATGTATTTATAAAATTTAAATTGGGACCAACTGTACCACTATTAACAGCCCCTGCTTCTCCTACTGAAAAATATCCTAAAAATCCAGCCTCAGTAGGTCCTAGCAGATTTCCACTATTTTGAAATTTACTGGTCAGGTTAAATACACCCTGATTGTAAATTGTGCTGTCATTGCCTCCTAAATTAATACTGCCCACATTAACCTCACCATAGTTTTCAAAACGGGCCTTACTATCACTAAAGTCTATAGCACCTCCGTCTGATTTAAATTTTCCGGTATTTATAATGAGCCCCCCTTGTAAATTAAAGGACGTGCCGGTTTCCATATAACCACAGTTAACATAGCTGCTTTTACTATTACCGTTAAAACTTTCATTTATATAAAGATCACCAGTATTTTTAATCTGAGTAAACGTGTTTTCCAGGTTTAGGTTTTTAGCTATATTTAATAAACCTTCATTCTCTATCGTATTTGCAGATGAAGATCCCGCAAAAGTTAGAACAGCGACATTTAACTGCCCGTAATTTTTAATAGTGTTAGTTTCATTCCCACTAAACTTCATATTATTTAACCCATCTCCAGACGATACCATACCATTTTCACCTATTGTAATTGCCGTATTTGCCAGAAAATCAGGCGGAGAAGATCTAAACTGAAGAGTTCCATCAACAACAATGTTGATATCATCATTTGCAGTTGAAGATACAGCGTTGATTATTAGGCGAAAACCTTCATCTACGTATATCTTACTGTTTTCTTCAAATATAATGGTGCCTATAGTAAAATTGTCTTGAAAACCCAGTGTACTAAAGCAGACTACTTCCCCTGCAGGAATAGTCATAGTAGTAGTATAATAGATACCCAAGGGCGGTGCTGACTGAGTACAATCAGACTGGCTGGAAACACTTAAAGAAACAAGAAGAAGTAAAAGACTGTATTTATGAAAACCCATTACAACTAGATTATTGAGAAATTTGTTCATCCCTTATATTTTGAAAAAATCCTGAGACAGTAATACTGTTTGTGGAATTAAATAATTATTTAATGCAGATAATGACCCTGAGCCATCCTGCTGTAAGAAATTTTTAAAACTTTTAGTGAAAATTGAAAAAAGGAAAGGGAAGTTCAAAAACTGAACAAATCGTGAGCCTAAAAGACGTATGCCTTCAGTATCTGAAAAATTAGGAGAAATCACGATAAAGTGTAGAGTAATTTTTTTTGCCATGCATTACAGTTTTAAAAAAGCGGTTTAATAACCTTTTAAAATCTAAGTATAGAATGCAAAAAAACAGATGTGTTTTCTTGAAGCAAAAATTTACTGGAAGTCAAATTCCCATTTATACCTAAATAACAAAATGAGATTATAACTGATGAAATAATGAATTTAAAGACTCATCATGGTCAATTGTAATCACAAAGTTATTTAAGTTGGGCACGGCAAATGTAATAGAATGCATAAGTTGGGGTGTTAAGCAAGAGTTAATATTAGACAAAAGTAATAAAATAATCGCTCAAAAGCATCATTTTTTACAGAAACTTGTAAAAATTAACAAGTTATAAATATAAAGTGGTATGTTTATTACAGTATTCGTCCATATTTCGCGTTATATTCTGCTTCCGAAAAC
>JBALXG010000222.1:0-5320 GCA_036961055.1 Leeuwenhoekiella sp.
TCTATTTTATAATTAAAAGCTTTTGATAAAAGCGTTTTGTTATACATCTTTGCGCCTATAGTAAGCCCATCGTATAAGTTATATTCAAAAACAGGCATAAAGAAAACCTGATTTTTTGCCGGATTTTCTATATCCTGAAGTAACTTAAACTGAAAAGGTTTATTGACACCCAGAAATGAATTTACTTTTTTGTAATTGTTTCTCCTGTTATATTCTGGTACTATTCCTTCAACGTTAAGTGCTACTCGATTAATACTGTCTGCAGCAATTGCTACCGTTTTTGAATCCTTAAAACCGTCGACCCATGTTTTTGAAAGGATACTGTTATCTCCAGCCAAACCATATAAAGGTATTGGCATGTTTCCTATACGTTTATTTTTAAGAGTAACATATAGTGAATCTCCTTTTCTATCAAGATCACCTATTTTATAATCTATCTTCTCACGTGTCTTTACATAATCATTAAAAAACCAATCTAAATTCTTATCAGTATTTTTTTTAAGTAGCTTTTTAAAATCTTCACTGGAGGTGAGTTTTAACTTACCCTGATCATAAAATTCCCGTATCGTTTTATCTACAACACCTTTATCAAGATAGTCGCCCAGATAATTAAAACCGTTTCCGGCCTTATATTTATTGGCGATATTCATGTTGAATTTTATAAGCGAGTCGTAAGGCTCAGAGAGGGGTTGATCAAGATTTAATCGTGCCATATGCATGTAAAGCAGATTATATTGATCATTAAACTCTAATTGTGAAGCATAAAACTGACGCGCTATCCAGGAATCTACAAGACTGCCAAAAGCTTTAAGATTAGGATAATATGTTTCCATATATTCCATCATCAAATAAACCTTAATACCATCGCCTACCCAGCGATCTTCACGGGGATTAAGTAAAATGGTATTATCTACATAATTACTTACGCTGGTTTTTAAAATTTTAAGCTCATATTGAAAACCATCGGGAAAGGGTCTAATAAATTCCGGAAGCTGATTGAGTCCATAAACCGGGTTTTCTTTATAATCAATTTCAGAAATCATCAATTTATCAAAAGGATAATCCCCTAATTGAGCATTAAGATATTTAATTACTCTGTCTGCAATGACAGCTCTGTTTTGTGCCAGTACTTTTTCATCAAATATGTTGCTCAGCAGCCTTATATTATCAGTTTCTATAAACTCAAAATTTGAGATTTTCTTTAAGAATATAGTCGCGTTAGTACGTGAATCGCCGCTAAGATGTACTTTAAAATTATTTTTTGCTGTATTTGCCAGCAAATCTGTCTGCTCTAGCTCAGTGACAATTTCGTAAGGCTTGGGTAAAGTGAGATTGATATCAAAATCTGTAGGCGCTATGTACAGATCATTAAGGTTTTTGTTGCTGTAATAATTCCATTTACCATTATATACCGCTGGACTTAAAAACCAAAAACGAAGATTAAAATCTCCATTAGGCAATTCTCCATAATCTGTAAAACGAACATCAGGAAGTTTTACGGTATAAAAGATTTTGAAATTATATTGCTGCCCGGGATAAACAGGGTTTTTAAGCTGAATTTTAATTATATCTATTTCAGGTCGTTCATAGGTTAAATAGCTTAATTTACTATCTGAAATTGAACCAATTATAGTATTACCGCGATCTCTTTCTTTTGCAAGATGAAATTTACGGTCATAGTTTTCAGCAAAACGTTTAGCAAGCGGTGATTGTTTTGAAGAAAAGCTATTTGCCCAGTCATTTAGATAGATTTGATTAAGCGTATCTTTTGATGTGTTTATAAATACAATTTCCTGCTCAATTTGTATCGTTTTTGTTGAGTCATTTAATTTTGCATTTATGGTAATAGCGCCTTGACCCAGACAGGAAAAACTAAAAAGCAGGCAAAAAACGATAAGTGGCAATATTTTGCTCAATTTCTTAGGCTTAAAAAAATGGCAGAAAATGATAGAAAATCGGTTTTTAGAGGCATTTTTCGGATTAAATTGTTCGTTATACGTAACGTAATAACTGGCTTTTCGGATTAAAATTTTAAATAAAATTAAAAATTCGGACTTAATTCATATTCCGAATAAAACTCATTTAACACTTCAAGTACTTCATCTTCTGTATCTACAAGATGAATAAGATCTACATCTGCGTTATTTATATTTTCAAAACCTTCGAGTAGCGTAGTACGTATCCATCCTATAAGATCTTTCCAGAATTCTGTTCCTACTAATATTATAGGGAATCTGTCAATTTTATGCGTTTGAATTAAGGTAATTGCTTCAAATAATTCATCAAGTGTGCCAAAACCTCCTGGCATAACTACAAAACCTTGAGAGTATTTTACAAACATTACTTTTCGCACAAAAAAGTAATCAAAGTCTATGCTTTTATCACTGTCAATGTATGGATTATCGTGCTGTTCAAAAGGCAGATCTATGTTCAAGCCTACAGATGTGCCACCGGCAAGATGCGCACCTTTATTTCCGGCTTCCATAATACCGGGACCACCACCGGTTATAACACCGTACCCATTTTCTACTATTTTCTGTGCTATTGAAGATGCGAGTTTATAATACTTTTGATCTGGTTTTGTACGTGCGCTTCCAAAAATGGAAACACAGGGTCCAATTCTGCTTAATTTTTCAAAACCACTTACAAACTCTCCCATGATCTTAAAAATTGCCCAGGAGTCATTTGTTTTTATTTCATTCCAACCTTTATGTTTATTCTCGTTTCTCATGCTTAATTTTAAACTTATTACATTCTGGAAATACCAAAACGGGCTAAAGTAGTTCTTTTCTTAAAAACTGAGCGGTATAACTCTTTTTATCTTTGCTTACCTTCTCAGGAGTTCCCTTTGCGACAACCATGCCACCGTTTTGTCCACCTTCATAACCTATATCTATTATATAATCTGCCATTTTAATAACATCCATATTATGCTCGATTATTAAAACTGTATTTCCCTTATTTACTAATTTGTTAAGAACATCCATAAGAACGCGTACATCTTCAAAATGTAAACCAGTTGTAGGCTCATCAAGAATGTAAAACGTATTACCGGTATCTCTTTTTGAAAGTTCTGTGGCGAGCTTTATACGCTGCGCTTCACCGCCAGATAGCGTAGTCGATTGCTGGCCCAAGGTTATATAACCTAAACCAACATCTTTTAATGTCTTTACTTTTCTATAAATTTTAGGAATAGGCTCAAAAAAATCGACACACTCATTAATTGTCATTTCAAGCACATCTGCAATAGATTTGCCTTTATATCTTATTTCTAAAGTTTCTCTATTAAATCTTTTCCCCTGGCAGGTTTCACATTCTACATAAACATCTGGCAGAAAGTTCATTTCTATCACACGCAAACCACCACCTTTGCAGGTTTCACATCTACCGCCAGCCACATTAAAGCTAAATCTCCCCGGTTTATAACCTCTGATAAGGGCTTCAGGAATTTTTGCGTATAAACTTCTCACTTCACCAAAAACTCCTGTATATGTAGCAGGATTTGATCGTGGTGTTCGACCTATGGGCGATTGATTAATATCTATCACTTTATCGCAGTTGTCGAGACCTTTAATGCTTTTGTATGGCTGCGGTGTTTTAACGCCATTAAAATAATGAGCGTTCATAATAGGGTAGAGTGTCTCATTAATCAAAGTAGACTTCCCACTACCAGAAACTCCTGAAACCACAATCATTTTTCCTAAAGGAAGTTTAATATCAACATTTTTGAGATTGTTTCCTGTAGCTCCTTTTAGAACAATTTCCTTTCCATTTCCTTCCCTGCGCTTTTGAGGGATCGCAATCTCTTTTTCACCATTAAGATATTGCGCAGTGAGCGTGTGATGTTTAAATAATTCTTCGGGTGTTCCTTCACTTATTATTTCGCCGCCATGTTTTCCTGCTCTTGGTCCTATATCAATTACATGATCTGCACGCAAAATCATATCCTTATCATGCTCAACCACAATTACAGAGTTGCCTATGTCACGTAAAGCTACAAGCGAATTTATAAGTTTTTCATTATCGCGCTGATGTAAACCTATGCTGGGTTCATCGAGTATATAAAGTACGCCCACAAGTTGTGAACCTATTTGAGTGGCGAGTCTTATACGTTGCGCCTCACCTCCAGAAAGTGATTTTGAGCTTCGGTTGAGCGAAAGATATGTAAGTCCCACATCTACCAGAAATTGTATTCTGGCATTTATTTCTTTAATAATTTCTGCTGCGATAGCGATTTGTTTTTCGCTTAAAGTCTCCGGAAGATTTTTAAACCAGTCTCCTAACTCAATAATATCCATTTGAGCCAGCTCTGCAATACTTTTTTTGTTTACACGAAAGTAAAGCGATTCTTTACGCAGTCTCGTACCATGACATTCCGGACATTCAATTTTGTCCATATAAGCTTTTGCCCATCTTTTTAAAGAAGCCGAATCATTTTTATGAAACGTACTTTCAATAAAATTTGCCACACCTTCAAAGTCTATTTTGTAATCACGAGTGATTCCCAGCGTTTTAGATTCTACCGAAAATTTTTCTTTTCCGCCATAAAGAATCATCTGGATAGCATCTTTAGGAATTTCAGAAATAGGATCGCTTAATTTAAAATCAAATCGCTGGGCGATAATTTCCAGTTGTTTAAAAACCCAATTGGTCTTTTGTGGCCCTTGTGGCTCCAGTCCGCCGGCTTTTATAGATTTTGATCTATCCGGTATAATTTTATTTTCATTTACAACCTGTAATTCTCCTATCCCGTTACATTTAGGGCAGGCACCTTTAGGCGAATTAAATGAAAAGTTATTAGGCTCAGGATTAGGGTATGAAATCCCCGAAGTAGGACACATTAAATTACGGCTAAAATATCTAGCTTCCTGTGTATCCTGATCAAGAACCATTAACACATCTTCACCGTGATACATGGCCGTATTAATAGTTTCTAATAAACGTTTTCCCATATCCTGAGAATCTTCAATCTTTAACCGGTCTATCACGATCTCAATGTCGTGCATTTTATACCGGTCAATCTTCATTCCTTTCTCAATGTCACGCACCTCGCCGTCTACGCGCACTTTTACAAAACCCTGTTTTGCAATTTGCTCAAAAAGTTCGCGATAATGCCCTTTACGACTACGCACAATAGGAGCTAAGATATTGATGCGTTTATCTTTAAAATCTGTTATAATAAGTTCCTTTATCTGGTCGTCACTATAACTCACCATTTTATCACCTGTCACATAGCTGTAAGCATCACTTGCCCGAGCGTATAACAAGCGCAGGAAATCATAAATTTCGGTTAAGATCCTCGATCCATGGCAGCGGAACT